>NZ_JASCOM010000077.1:0-24332 GCF_029959925.1 Pseudomonas sp. PS02303 | reverse complement strand
GGCGGCGTGTCAGCCCAACCTGATTGTTGTCTGACACGCCGCCTTCGCGAGCAGGCTCGCTCCCACAGTTTTTTATTGCGCAGATGTTACGGGTATTGCTGAACCGTACCTGGCTGTTGCTGACCACCGTACTGCTGACCCGGAATCGCCTTCAGGTTGACTTCAACGCGGCGGTTCTGCGCCCGGCCATTGACGTCGCCGTTGCTGGCAATCGGGTTATCCGGCCCGGCACCGCGCGCCGACAGGTTGGCGCCGCTGACACCTTGCGAGGTCAGGTAGGTCGCCACGCTCTGCGCACGACGTTGCGACAGGTCCATGTTGTGCTGGCGGCTGCCGGTGCTGTCGGTGTAGCCGACGATTTCGATCTGGTTCTGGCTGAACTCCTTCAGCGAGCCGGCCAGATTGTTCAGCGGCTGATAGAAGCTGGAGGCGATATTTGCCGAATCGGTGGCAAACGTGATGTTGCCCGGCATGATCAGTTTGATCTGGTCACCCTGACGCTGCACCTCGACACCGGTGTTGGCCATGCTGGCCCGCAGCTTTTTCTCTTGCTGGTCAGCGTAGTAACCGTAACCGGCAGCGGAAGCACCCACCACGGCAGCGCCAATCAGCGCGCCCTTGCCACGGTTATCATGACCGATGGCGGCGCCAGCCAAGGCGCCAGCCAGAGCGCCGAGGCCGCCGTATTTAGCGGTTTTGCTCATGCCCGTGGAGCCACTGTCAGCCTGGCCCTGGTTGTCATAAGGGTTAGGCGAGGCGCAGCCAGACAGCAAGGCCACAGCCGTAGCGACAATAATCAAACGCTGCTTGGTGAACATGAAGAGCTCCTACTTTTTGCATTCTGGGGTGCAACGGACAAAGGCAATGGACCTTTGCGGGTGTTGGATCGTTTTGGCCGACGAAAATTCCGTCGATTGCCTTCAAGCCCGCACAAACGGGTTCTCGCGCATTTCATCGCCCAAGCGCGTGTCCGGACCATGCCCGGTCACGACCGTTGCTTCTTCGTCGAGCGTATAGAGTCGCTGCTTGATTGACCGCACGATGGTCGCTTGATCGCCACCCCACAAATCCGTACGCCCTACCCCGCGACGAAACAACGTGTCACCGGCAATCAGCAGCTTGGCCTCGGAAAACCAAAAGCTCATGGAACCCGGGGTATGACCCGGCGTGTGCAACGCCACGCCGCAACCGCAAGCCAGCTCTTCATCGTCGGCCAACCAGCGATCCGGCGACGGCACCGGCGTGTAAGGCACACCGAACATCTGGCATTGCATCTCCAGATTGTCCCAGAGGAACTGATCTTCTTTGTGCAGATGCAGGGTCGCGCCGGTTTTCTCCTTGAGCTGACCGGAGGCCAGAAAGTGATCCAGGTGCGCATGGGTGTGGATGATGCTCACCACCTTCAGGCCCAAGGCATCGAGGCGCGCGAGGATCAGTTCGTGGTTGCCACCCGGGTCGACCACGATGGCTTTTTTGGTGATCGGGTCGCCGATGATCGTGCAGTTGCACTGCAAAGGGCCGACAGGGAAGGTTTCGCGGATGAGGGTGGGCTGCTGGGACATCGGGGCATGCTCGGAAAACAGGGATGGGCAATTTTGGCACAAAACCGTATTCCGTCATTTAGCGGACCCGGTAGATCTTGAAAATGCGCTACTCCAGCACCCTTAACTCTTTAGCCCGCGCCACCGCCTGCGTCCTTCGCTCAACCCCAAGTTTGCTGTTGATGTGACTGGCGTGGGTCTTGACCGTGTGCAGCGAGATGAACAGCTGATCGCTGATTTCCTGGTTCGAGCACCCTTGGGCGATCAGGCGCAGGACGGCCAGCTCACGGGTGCTGAGCTGTTCCGTTGCGGGGGATGCTTCCAGTGTCGGGCGAGCGGCCAAGGCTGGTAGTTTTTCGGTCAGTTCCTGCGAAACGACTGTAGGAGCGCATAGTTGCAGTTGCCCGCGCAGCCAGTCCGGGTGTTCGGCCAGCAATCGGTCGAACGGTTGCAGGACGCCACCGGCTGCCGCTTCCAGTGCCTGGGCAAACGCCTTGCGCGCCTCGGGCTCACGCCCGGCCGAAAGCAACAGGGCGATTTTCTGAGTCAGCGCCATCACGCTGAGCATTTGCCGTCCCGATTTCTGCCCATGCTCAAGCAGCGCGTTCAAACGCCCCTCGGCCAGCATCGGCTGCCCCTGGATCACCTCCAGCAAGGCTTGCTGCAATTCGATATGCAGCGGCAGCTGTGGATGGAATTCCGGCGGCGCTGCCGCGTGGTCGCCGTTGTAGGTCTGTCCCAATCGCGCCAGCCAGGCTTCGGCCAGATCGGTACGGCCCTGGGCCAGCCAGAGCTCGCATTTGACCAGGGTGATCATCGCCAGGTAGTAGATCGGCGGCACGTCCCAGATGTGCATCAGGCGTTCGGCTTCGGCGAGTTCGGCGAAGGCTTTGGCGAACTCGCCGCTGCTGCCCTCGAGCCGGGCGATCACGCAGTGGCCGATCAACACGCTGATATCGCGACAGGCTCGGGCTTCATTCAGACCGGCTTGTAGACGCACCCGCGCGGCTTGCGGCTGCAAGCGCACGGCCAGCAAAAAGCCCTCGTACAAGGTCAGGCGCGCACGCACGGCATAAAGCCGTTGCGGGGATAACCCTTGCAGGCGTTGCAGCCCCTGACGGACCTCCTGCAACGAGCGCAGAATTTCCCCGCGCGCTTGCAGCACACGCGCGCGGTCGTAATGGGCCAGCGCTTCGAACAGCGGGTTGCCGACCCGTTGCGCCAATTCCAGCGATTCGCGGTTCAAGCTGCGTGCACGCCACAGGTCGCCGTCGGCGATCGCCAGGTTGGACAGCGTAGAAAGACACATCAGCCGTTGCCCGTAGCGCTTGGCCGGCAGACTATCCAGCGCTTCGGTGCAGTAAAGTTGCGTGAGCGCGCGATTGCCTCGCCCCCGGGCGATGATGCCACTCAGGGCCAGCCATTGCGCCAGCATGGACTTCTGCGCAGTGGCCGATGGGGCTGGCAGGAAACGACTCAAGTGCGCCGCCAGCTCCTCGGCAGCGTCCAGCTGACAGGCCAGTCCCAACGCCCAGCTGTAGAGCACAATCAGGCGCGGCGTGCTGATCAGCAGGCTGTCGGGCAAGTCCATCTTCCAGCGCAGCAGCATGCCGACATTCTGTTCGGCGAGCAGTTGTTCTTCAGAGAGGTTTTGCACCAGGTTCGCTGCAACGTCCAGGTGTCCGGCGCGCAATGCCTGCTCCACCGCTTCGTCGAGCAACCCCTGCGCATTGAACCAGCGACAGGCGCGCAGATGCAGGCTGGCGGCCGGCACGATTGACTGGGCGGCGGGCCGGGTACGCAGCAGGTCGGAAAACAAATGGTGATAGCGATACCAGTGCCCGTGCTCGTCCAGCGGCACCAGAAACACTTGGTGCGCCTGAAGGAAACGCAGGATTTCGGCACTGTCATGGGCCTCGCGGACCGCGTCGCAGAGCTCGCTGCAAAAACGTTCCTGAGGCGCGGTGTCGTACAGGAACGACTGCACTTCGGCGGGCAGGCAATCGATGACTTCTTCGAGCAGGTAATCGCGAATCAGACCTTCTCCGCCGTGCAACGACTGCGGCAATGCTCCGTCGGTACCGGCTTCGGACGCCGCCAGCAACCAGAAACGCAGGCCGGCGACCCAGCCTTCACTGCGTTGGATCAGGTTTTCCAGTGCCTCGCCACGCAATGAACTGCTGTGTCGATCGAGCAGCGTGAGGGCTTCATCGTGGGTCAGTCGTAGGTCCTGCTCATGCAACTCAAGCAATTGCCGCGACAAGCGCAAACGCGCCAGATGCCAGTCCGGACGCTGTCGGCTGGTCACCATGACCAGCAAGCCATCGGGCAAATGATTGAGGAAAAACTGCAAACAACGATCCAGCACAGGACCCTGCGCCAGGTGATAGTCATCCAGCACCAGCAGCAAAGGTGTCATCGGCGAAAGGTGGATGGCCAGTTCATCGAGCAACCCGTCCAGCCATTCTTCGAAGGCGAAGGGCTGATGGCGCTGGCGCATTTTCAACAGACCCAGGGCCTGGCTGCCGAGCTTCGGAAAGTAATCCTGAAGACCTTCGAGCAACCGCTCGAGGAAACGCCCCGGATCGCTGTCTCGAGGACTCAACCCCAACCACAGACTGTGCCAATGGGCCGGCAGCCCCTGACAGAACTCCACCGCCAGTGAGCTCTTGCCGAACCCGGCGGGTGCACTGACCAGCAACAACCTGCCACCGAGGCCAGCACTCAGGCGCTCGCACAGGCGAGGCCGCAGCACATGGCCGTCGGGCAACGGGGGCCGAAAAAAGCGCCCGTCCAGTGCCGCGACGGCAACGCTTGCAGGGCCCGGGAGTGGGGACAGATCAGTCATGGCCGGCTCTTGTTTGAATTGCGGGTGGCGGCGTTGCAGATGTCCGCAGACTATCGGTAAACGAAGAGGGAATGAAGGTTATTGCTACAAATGGCTACAAAAAGAATACAAGCAGAAGTTGCGGGGCTTGAGATGGAGTTTTCCTGACAGCCCGTGTCGCGTCCATCGCGAGCAGGCTCGCTTCCACAGTTGACGGCGTTCTCATGGAAGAGCGCGTTACCTGTGGGAGTGAGCTTGCTCGCGATAGGCCGTCATCGACACTGAAGATTCACAGTGAGAAATCCGGGCAAAAAAAAACGCCCCGAACCAGTCGGGGCGTTTTTCGAGGATGCGGCCTCTGTTCAGTGCAGGTTAACGAACCCCGTCCTGACGCAGCGCAGCGGGGGTGAATTCGCTGGTGGTCGCGGTGAAGCCGAAGTCATACGCCGACTTCTCTTCGTTCTTCATGCCCAGTGCCAGGTAACGGCCCGATTGCAGGTCGTACAGGGTTTCCAGGGCGTACCACGGCACTTGCTTGTCGTAGTAGTTCTCGGCGTGAGCTTCCGCCACTCGCCACAGTTGATTACGACCGTCGTAGTGGTCGATCACCGCGGCTTGCCAGGTGTCTTCGTCGATGTAGAAGTCGCGCTTGGCGTAGATGTGACGCTGACCTTCCTTCAAGGTAGCCACCACATGCCAGACCCGGCGCAGCTCGTAGCGAGCCAGGTCCTGGTTGATGTGACCGGCCTTGATGATGTCATCGTACTTCAGTTGCGGTGAATCGAGCTTGTAGCTGTCGGAGGCGATGTACATCTCTTTCTTGCCTTCGAGTTTCCAGTCGTAGCGATCCGGCGCACCGTTGTACATGTCCAGGTTGTCGGAGGTCCGCAGGCCATCAGCCGCAGTACCCGGCCCGTCATAGGACACTTGTGGCGCACGACGCACTCGACGTTGACCGGCGTTGTAGACCCACGCCGAACGTGGCTCTTTAACCTGATCGAGGGTTTCGTGCACCAGCAGCACACCACCGGCCAGACGTGCCGGCGCGGTCACTTTCTGCTTGAAGTAGAACAGGATGTTGCCCGGATTCGCCGGATCGTAGTCCTTCATCTTGTCGCGGAACACGAACTGATCCTGGAAGTACACCAGGCTGTACGAACCGTTCGGTTGCGGCGTCGCCTGGGTCACCAGGCGGGTCACGCTGCCTCCGCGATAACGGGTGATGTGGTTCCAGATGACTTCAACGCCGGTCTTTGGAATCGGAAACGGTACGGCGGTTTCGAAGTTTTCCAGGCCGTTGCCGCCAGACACGAGGTTGGTGTTGGTGGCGTTTTTCTTGATGGAGGCGAACACGGCATCCGGCACGGTCGCGCCACGATGGGACGGGTAAACCGGCATCTTGAAGGTTTCCGGGTAGCGCTTGAACATCGCGTACTGGCCCGGAGCGAGCTTGTCTTTGTATTGGTCGACGTTCTGCGCAGTGATGGTGAACAGCGGTTTTTCACTGGCGAACGGGTCAGACAGGAAGCCTTTGCCGTCCACGGTGCCGGCGTTTTTCGCCATCGGTTTCCAGGCCGGGATCGAACCGTCAGCGTTGCCCGCCATCTCGGCGCCCATCGGCGTCAGGCTCTTGCCCAGTTTGTCCGCTTCGGCAGCAGGCACTGCCGCCATGACGCTGGTCGCCAGCAGCGAAAGCCCCAGAACTCCAGCGTGGAACAGACTCTTTGTTATTTTCATATGTGTGTTCGTCCTGAAAAAACAGTGCTTAGAAGTTCACGCCGAAGCTGAGCGCAACGAAGTCGCGGTCATCGACGGTGGTGTACTTGCCATCAAAGAAGTTGGTGTAGGCCAGGCTCGCGGTGTAGGTGTTCTGGTATTCGGCATCGACACCCAGGCTCACCGCTTTGCGACCTTCTTCGAAGTTGCCGCCAGGGCCTGGCGAGTAACCATCCACGTCGTGGGACCAAGCCACGTTCGGCTTGAGGTTCACACCGGCGAACACGTCGTTGTATTCCCAGATGGCGCGACCACGGTAGCCCCACGAAGTCGACGTGGTGAAGCCGTCACTGTTGCAGTTGCGGCTGCGGTTGTTGGTTGGAGTGCCTGGGCCGGCACCGTTGATGGTGCTGGTGTTGAGGGCCACACACGTATTCGCCCCGCCAGTGGCTGGCAATGCACCCGGACCGTAGACCGGATCGCGGCCATAACGGAGGTCGGAAGTGCTTTCCAGGCCGCCGACGTGAGTCACGCCCACTTCGCCCACCAGGGTCAGACGGCTTGCGCCCATGACCTGGTCAAAGAAGTGCGTCAGGGTGGTCTGGAATTGGGTGATTTCTTTACGACGATAGCCGTGCAGGTCTTGACCCGGGCCGGCAGAGAGCAGCGAAGCGTTACCCAGGGCACCGCCCAGAGGTCGTACACCGGCGAACAGAATGTCGGTGGAGTTGAGCTGCACCGGTGCGTTCGGACGGTAGCTCAGTTCACCGCTCCACGCCGTACCGGTAGGCAGGGTGGTAGAGAAGCTCAGGCCGTAGAGGCGAATGTCTTCAGGGTATTCGATGAAGTATTTCGAGTTACCTGCCACCAGCAGCGGCGCGAGTGCGGCGAACGGTCCTGGCAGAGAAGCCGCGGTGTTATAGACCGACTGCGGCGCACCCGTGGCGCTGAAGATCGGCGCACGGCTGTGGTAGTTCATGAAGTAGGCACCGAACTCGGTGTCCAGCGGCTCGAACATGTACTTGAGGGACGCGCCCCACTGGCCGCTGTCGCGAGCATCACGATCGCCGCCACGCTGGACCAGCACACCTTCCTCGTTGACATTGACGCCGTTGGCGGCCAATGGACCCAACGCCACGGCTGGAATCTGCGAACGCTTGTTCAGCACGCGAAGGTTGTCGGTGCAACCATCGGCAACGATGTCCGGCTGCGAGAAGAACGTGCCGCAGTTATCGACAACGGTCTGGTCCCATTCCAGCTGGTAGAAGGCTTCTGCCGACAGGTTTTCGGTCAGGCTCTGGGACACATAGAACATGTTGACCGGGATCAGGCCTTCCTTGATCTCGGCACCCGGACGACGGAACGCAGACACGTCGATCGGGTTGATCGAGTTGATGCCGCCGCCGATGAAGGTACTTTCACCCCAGCTCACTACCTGCTTGCCCAGACGCACGGAACCCGGCTGATCGGCAACGGAGTAGTTGTGGTAGACGAAGGCGTCGAGGATTTGCCCGCCGGAGGACTTGGCGCCTTCCTTGCGGTTGTTGTCGCTGATGTCCTTGAACGGACGGCTTTCGTCCTTCAGTTCAAAGTCGTACCAGTATTTGCCACGGACGAAAACGCCAGTGTCGCCATATTTCAATTCAAGGTCATGGATGCCCTTGAAGATCTTCGAGAAGGTTTTCCCGCTTTCGAAGTTCAGGTGACCGTCATCAGAGGTCTGGGACAGGCCGCTGCCACCGTTGTTCACGCCAATGAGGTTCTTGTTGGCACTCTCGGTAGACCAGCTGGAACCGATCGAGAGGGAAGAATCGAACTGACCTTCGATTTCACCAACGTTGAAACTGACGCCGAATGCAGGCCCGGCGAGCGAAGAGGCGAGACTGACCGCCAGGGGCAATTTCGCCCGGCGCCAGAACGTGTTTACTGATGTCATCGACGCTACTCCATGTGCATTATTGTTATGGCAGTTAGCACTTCTAAAAACGTTGTGGATGACGGGGAGCCAAGGCGTCCCGAAGTCACTCCAAATTGCATCGCCCCGTTTTGTGCGTGCGCTCCGTTCTTAAAAATCCTTGAGCGGACTATAGCCAGCAGGTAGTAGAGCTTGATCCCTCTAAAGTGTGATTTGCAGCTGCCGGCCACTCTGGAACAGTCCTTTCGCCAGTCCGACACATGTCGGCATGCCAAGGATGGCTGAAAATTCGGATTTCACAAGCCAAGCGCTTGCTTGGTGGGGCTGGCGTGCCCTTTCGGGCACACCAGAAGGCGCTTAAAGCGTCGAGAGGAAGGTGCTGTTGTTGGCCTGCCATTCAGTGATGTCTAGGCGGATGCGCTTCTTGTCGAGTTTGCCGACACTGGTCTTGGGAATTTCAGTAACAAGGGCGATCTGGCTCGGGATCGCCCACTTGCTCAGGTGGCCCAACTCTACGAATGGCTTGAGGTGTTCCTTGAGCTCTTTAGCCCCGATCTCATGCCCTTCGCGGATCACCAGCAGCGCAAACGGGCGCTCGCCCCACTGTGGATCGGCGATGCCTACCACTGCTACTTCGCGTACCGCCACGTGACGGCTGATCAGATCTTCGAGGTCCAGGGACGAGATCCACTCGCCGCCGGTCTTGATCACGTCTTTGATGCGATCACGAATGTCGATCACGCCCATGCTGTCCAGCGTCGCCACGTCGCCGGTGTGCAGCCAGCCCCCGGCCCAGAGCTCGGCACCCTTTTGCGGTTCGTTGAAGTAGCCTTCGGTGAGCCACGGCGCACGTAGCACCAGTTCGCCCTGAGTCTCGCCATCGGCGGGCAGGAAGTTACCGTCGGTGTCGACGATCGCCGCCTCCACCAATGGCCCTGGTACGCCGGCCTTGATGCGATACGTGGTGCGTTCGTCTTCGGTGCCGGCCATCAGCTCATCGTTGAGGTGGGCACAGGACACCAACGGCCCGGTTTCCGACATGCCATAAGCGGCGGTCAGCTGAATGCCCTTGGCCTTGGCCGCTTCGTACAGTGCACGGTTCAGCGCACTGCCGCCGATGACGATTTTCCAGCCGCCGAAATCGGTGCTCTGCGCCGCCTTGGAATTGAGGACCATCTGCAGGATGGTCGGCACGCAGTGGGAAAAGGTGACCTTCTCCTTGCGCCACAGCTCCACCAGGTACTCCGGGTCGTAACGGCCGGGATAAACCTGCTTGAGCCCGAGCATGGTCGCCACATACGGCAAGCCCCAGGCATGCACGTGGAACATCGGCGTGATCGGCATGTACACGTCGTTGGTGCCCAGCAGCCGCACGCTGTCGATGGCGCCCATGATGGTCGACACGCCCATGGTGTGCAGCACCAGTTGCCGGTGGGTGAAGTAGACGCCTTTAGGGTTGCCGGTGGTGCCGGTGGTGTAGAACGTGGTCGCGACCGAGTTTTCGTCGAAGTCCTGGAAGTCGTACTGCGTGCTCGCGGCCGCCAGCAACTGCTCGTACTCGCCTACCAGGTTCGGCAAGTCGGCGGTTTTTTCCGGCAGGTCTGTCAGAAGCAGGGTTTTCTCGACCGTGGTCAGGTGCCCGGCAATCGCCTGGTACAGCCCGACGAATTCGCTGTTGACCAGCACGAAGCGGTCCTCGGCGTGGTTCATGGTGTAGAGGATCTGTTCCGGTGACAGGCGCACGTTGATGGTGTGAATCACCGCGCCGATCATCGGGATGGCAAACATGCATTCCAGATACCGATGGCTATCCCAGTCCATCACCGCCACGGTATCGCCGGCCTTGACCCCGGCCGCCGTGAGCACGTTGGCCAGCCGCGCGACCCGCTCGATCAGGGTCGGATAGCTGTAGCGCAACTGGTCGCGGTAAATGATCTCGCGGGTTTTCTCGTAACGAGCGCCGGACATCAGCAGCCGTTTGATCAGCAACGGATACTGGTAAGCGCCTTCGGCTGGGGGGATAACGCGAGTCTGCAACATAAGAATCCCTTTTCTGACTGCACGGTGTTGGCTTCAAGAGGCAAACACTCTAGAACCCTTATACGCCGGCCAAATCAGCCAAAGGAATGATTTGCAGAGCCGTACAAATGCTAGCTTTGCGCCAGCATTTGCGGGGATTCGTGATCCAGGGCTCTGCGCGATCAATGCATCTCGGTAAAAGCGAGTTTGACGCCGATGGCGATCAGCACCACACCCATGGTCCGGTCGAACCAATGGCCCATCCGCGCAAAACCGGCGCGCACGCGCTGCTGGCTGAACAGCCGCGCCACCAGGCAGAACCACACGGCCGTCGCCGCCGCGAGATAGAGCCCGTAGCTTGCCTGTACCACCAACGGCGTGTGCGGGTTAATCACCACGGTGAACAGCGACAAAAAGAACAGCGTGGCTTTGGGGTTCAGGCCGTTGGTCACGAAACCTGAGGTGAAGGCACCGCGGGGTGTGCGCTCGCCGGCTTCCTTGTGCAAGTCGTCGGTGACGGCTTTAGCCGGTTGCGCGCGCAAGGCCTTGTAGCCGATGTACAGCAGATACGCGGCAGCCGCCCATTTCAAGGCGTTGAACAGCACGATCGACTGCGACACGATCAGGCCGATGCCGAGCAATGAATAGCCGACGTGCAGGAAAATCGCCGTACCGACGCCCAGCGCTGTCCAGGTCCCGGCGCGACGGCCATGAGTCACGCTTTCACGCACCACCACGGCGAAATCCGGGCCGGGGCTGGCGACGGCGAGCAAGTGAATCAGGGCAACGGTCAAGAACTCTGTCCAGTACATGGGGGCTCCTTTGGGGTAGATCGGTTTGATTGATCAATTCTGAAGCGAACTCAATCTCTGTGGCGAGGGAGCTTGCTCCCGTTCGACTGCGAAGCAGTCGTTAAAAAGGATGATGCGGTACTCCTGACAAACCACGCCCACATGGGTTGGAGCTGCTACGCAGCCCAGCGGGAGCAAGCTCCCTCGCCACAGGTTGTGTGTCAATCCAGCTATTGGGTAACCATTTGTTTCATCTGGTAGGCTCGGCAGATTACGCCTTCAGTTCACCGCACAAAAGGTACAGTTGATGACGAACTCTCGCCGCGCCGTTTTCCTCGACCACCCTTCCCTGGACCTGGGCGACCTCGATCTCAGCCCGTTGCGCGACTGCTTTGACGACTTGCAGCTGTTCGCACAGACCACGCCGGAGCAGGTGATCGAACGCCTCAAGGGCGCCACCGTGGCCATCAGCAACAAGATTCTGATCGACGCCAACGCCATCGCCGCCAGCCCTGATCTGAAGCTGATCCTGATCACCGCTACCGGCACCAATAACGTCGACCTCGCGGCCGCTCGTGCCCACGGCATCACGGTCTGCAACTGCCAGGGCTACGGTACACCGTCGGTGGCGCAGCACACGATCATGTTGCTGCTCAACCTGGCCACGCGCCTGGCGGACTATCAGAAAGCCGTGGGTGAAGGCCGCTGGCAGCAAGCGAAACAGTTCTGCCTGCTGGATTACCCGATTGTCGAACTCGAGGGCAAAACCCTCGGCCTGCTCGGCCATGGCGAACTGGGCGGCGCCGTCGCACGGCTGGCCGAAGCCTTCGGTATGCGCGTTTTGCTGGGGCAGATTCCGGGGCGTCCTGCCCGGCCGGATCGCTTGCCGCTGGATGAACTGCTGCCGCAAATCGATGCGCTTACCCTGCACTGCCCGCTCAACGAACACACCCGCCACTTCATTGGTGCCCGCGAACTGGCCTCGATGAAACCCGGCGCGTTCGTGGTCAACACCGCACGCGGTGGCTTGATCGATGAACAGGCACTGGCCGATGCCTTGCGCAACGGTCATCTGGGCGGCGCGGCGACCGATGTGCTGAGCGTCGAACCACCGACCGCCGGCAATCCGTTGCTGGCCCACGATATTCCACGGCTGATCGTCACGCCGCACAACGCCTGGGGCAGTCGCGAGGCGCGGCAAAGGATCGTCGGTCAGTTGACCGAAAACGCGCAGGGATACTTCAGCGGTAAAGCGCTGCGGGTCGTCAGTTGATAGACTGCGGCACTTTTTTTCACAGGAGCAGTTATGGATCCGCGCAGTGAAGTACTGCTTCGTCAGGCCGACTTATTCCAGGGTTCGGTGCTGCTGGCCGGTTTGCCCGCCGACGACTTGCTCGGCCGTCTACCCGACGCCCATGGCTGGTGCTGGCATGCCGGTGATCAAGCGGCGCTGGAGGCGCGTTTTGCCGAGCGCAGCCATTTTGGTGTGACCGCACCCGAGCGTGAGTTCGAGACGGCGGTGGTGTTTTTACCCAAGTCCAAGGACCTGACCGATTACATTCTCAACGCCCTCGCCTCTCGCCTGGCCGGTCGCGAGTTGTACCTGGTGGGTGAAAAACGCAGCGGCATCGAAGGCGCGGCCAAGCAACTGAACCCCTTCGGCAAGCCACGCAAGCTCGACAGTGCGCGGCATTGCCAGCTCTGGCTGGTTACTGTGGCCAACGCGCCAGAAGCCAAGTCGCTGGAAAGCCTGGCCCAGACCTATGAATTGCCGCTGACCGAAGGTCCGCTGAAAGTCATCAGCCTGCCGGGCGTGTTCAGCCACGGCCGGCTGGATCGCGGCAGCGCATTGCTGCTGGAACACTTGGACAAGTTGCCGAGCGGCCACTTGCTCGACTTCGGTTGCGGTGCCGGTGTACTGGGTGCGGCGGTGAAACGTCGTTATCCGCACAATCAGGTGACGTTGCTTGACGTGGACGCCTTCGCTGCCGCCAGCAGCCGTATGACGCTGGCTGCCAATGGCCTGGAAGCGGACGTGATTACCGGTGACGGCATCGACGCGGCACCGATGGGTTTAAGTGCAATTCTGAGCAATCCACCGTTCCATGTCGGCGTCCACACCGACTACTTCGCCACCGAGAACTTGCTGCGAAAAGCAGCCAAACATCTGAAAAACGGCGGCGAACTGCGCTTGGTAGCGAACAGCTTCCTGAAGTATCAACCGCTGATCGAAGAGCACTTGGGCGTGTGCGCGATCAAGGCCGAAGGACAGGGTTTCAGAATTTATCGGGCCAAACGAGGCTGAAAAATAAGTGCTTGCCTAACGGGTTTTGCCTAGGCAGAATCCGCTCCGTCCTAGGGGAGTAGTCTCCCACGAGCGCCATGCTCGTCCGGCATACGTCAACATACTTGGTCAACAGACCATGGCGTATGCGACCCAAGCGTCCGCATCAGACGGATCGCAGGGTTTGACAAGACCTATGACACGAACACCTTACCCGGGGCGGGAAGGCTGTACGTGTCATAGCCGTGTCGACCCGCCCCTTAGGAAAATCCCTGATGCTGGACTCTTTGCTCGTTCCCACCGCAATCGTTGCCTTGGCCGAAATCGGCGACAAGACGCAACTGCTCGCGCTCATTCTCGCTGCCCGCTTTCGCAAACCCTGGCCGATCATCGCCGGCATCGTCGCCGCGACCCTGGCCAACCATGCGGCGGCCGGTGCGGTCGGCGCCTGGTTCGGCAGTTTCTTCTCGAATGCGGTGTTGCACTGGATCCTGGCGGCGAGCTTCGCCGCGACCGCACTGTGGACCCTGGTGCCGGACAAGATGGACGACGATGAAGCCAGCACCGCCCGCAAGTTCGGGCCGTTCCTGACCACGCTGATCGCGTTTTTCCTGGCAGAAATGGGCGACAAAACCCAGGTCGCCACGGTGATGCTCGCCGCGCAATACCCGGATTTGTGGCTGGTGATCATCGGCACCACCGCCGGGATGTTGATTGCCAACGTGCCGGTGGTACTGGCGGGTAACTTTGCGGCGGATAAATTGCCGCTCACCCTGATCCGTCGCCTGGCGGCGTCGGCGTTCTTTGTCCTGGCGATTGTGGCGGTGTACAAGGCGATGCAGAGCAGCGGATGGGTTTGACGCCGTAGGTTGATAGACCGCGTTATCGTTCTTCGCGGGCAAGCCTCGCGCCTACAGATTCTGTGTCGTAATCGACCGAAAACCTGTAGGAGCAAGGCTAGCCCGCGAAGGCGTCAGCGGCATCACCGCCTGACCATCAGGATTTCGGCGCTTTCTCGTACAACGGCATCACCTTCGGAATCGCCGCCTGCAACGAAGCAATCCGGCTGGACGAAGCCGGGTGCGTACTCAAGAACTCAGGTGGGGCGCCTTCCGAGGCTTTGCTCATTTTGTTCCACAACGTGATCGCCGCATTCGGGTTGTAACCGGCGCGGGCCGCCAGCTCGAGGCCGATCAGGTCCGCCTCGTTTTCATTGCCACGGCTGTTGGGCAAGGTCATGCCGTACTTCGCCACGGTGTCCGCCAGGGCCAGGCTGTCCTGACCCAGACCGAGCAACGCACCTGCGCCTTGCTTGGCCATTTCGACGCCGTATGCCTTGGACATCGCTTCACGACCATGCTCGCGCAGGGCATGGGCGATTTCATGGCCCATGATCGCGGCGATTTCATCGTCGGTGAGTTGCAGTTTGTCGATCAGCCCCGTGTAGAAAAAGATCTTGCCGCCAGGCCCGCAGTTGGCATTGAGCTCGTCGCTCTTGATCAGGTTGACTTCCCATTTCCACTGGGCCGAATCCGGACGAAACACCGGCGCCTGGGCAATCAGCCGATCGGCAATCAGCTGGACGCGTTTGGCGTCGTTACTGGTCTTGTCCAGCACACCCTTGGTGCTCGCCTCTCCGACAGTCTTCTGATAAGACTGCGCGTACATCTGGTTGACTTCGTCGGTGGACAACATGCTGAACATGTACTGCTTACGCTCTACGCCAACAGCCCCACCGCTGGTGGTATTGACCGACTGACAACCGGCAAGCAACAAACCTGCGCTCAGCGCACACACAACCAATGTCTTGTTCATCAAAAAACTCCCTGAAAACATGCCGGGTATCCTAGGCGGGTAACTGTATCCGCACCAGATACAACTGACGTGTAGACGCTCATTTCAGATAAAGCTCTCATTGCCGTAGGAAAAAATTCACATAACGGCGCTCGCCACGGCCGCCAACGCCCGGCAATGATTCATTTACGACATCAACCACTCCAAAACAGCCATTTCGCGCTGCCTCGCTCATGGCCCTCCAGCATCCTGCCGATACACCACCGCAGACGTCCTCTTGCGTGCGGAGCACCCATGAAATTCAAGTCGATCCAGTTTTCCGTGGCCGCCCTCGCCGGCGCCATCGTCCTTAGCGTAGTCGCCGCGCTGGTGCTGTACGCACTGTTTTCCGGCGCCCGGACGCAAGACATGGTCCAGGAGCGGACCCAGGCGCAATTCGAGCAAGTCATCGAGCAGCGCCTGACCTCTCTGGCGCAAACCCAGGTCAGCCAGATCCAGCGCGAACTCGAAGCGCCGCTGCTGATCGCTGGCGGCCTGGTGCGGGTCAACGCGCTGATCGGTACGCCGGGGGCCGATGGCCAGCCGACATTGAGTCTGAGCCGGGAGCAGTTGATCAGCCTGATCAAGGAAAACGTGGCCAAGAACCCGAAAATTCTCGGCACCTATATAGGTTGGGAAAAAGACGCGCTCGATCACAACGATGCAGCCTACGTCGACACCAAGGTAGTCGGCATCGACGCCAGCAACGGGCGCTTCCTGCCGTGGTGGTTTCGCAACGAGGACGGCACCCTGGGCCTGGACAAACTGGTGGACGTCGATGACCAGAAAACCCTGTCCACCGGCGTGCGTGCCAGCGAGTACTACCTGTGCTCGAAAGAAACCAAGAAGTCCTGCGTGATCGATCCGGCGCCCTACAAGGTCGGCGACAAGATCGTCATGCTCGCCTCCTTTATTGAACCGATCATGCTCAACGGTGCCTTCCAGGGCATCGTCGGCGCCGACCTGTCGGTGAACTTCATCCAGGAAATGTTGCTGGGGGCGAATCAGAAACTGTACAGCGGCGCAGGGGAAATGGCGCTGATCGGCGGTAATGGCCGGATCGTTGCCTACACCAAGGACCCGAGCAAATTCGGCGAAAAGGTCAGCGACATTCTCGACAGCAAGCAGATCGCCAACATGGCCCACCTCAAGGGCGGCGAAGTGACTTACACCGTCGACAAGGCCCAGGGCCGGATCGAGTTGTACCTGCCCTTCGGCATCGGCCAGACCGATGCGCGCTGGACCTTGATGCTGCAACTGCCGCTGAACGCCGTGATGGCCGACCTGCAAAAACTCCAGGGCGACTTGGACGCTCAGCGCAAATCCGACACCTTCGGCATGGCCATGGTCGGTTTGTTGATCGCCGGTATCGGTCTGTTGGTGATCTGGCTGGTGGGCCACGGCATCGCCCGTCCGCTCAAGCAAATGGTGGCGATGCTCGACGATATCGCCAAAGGCGAAGGCGACCTGACGCGCCGCCTGACCAGCGACCGCGCCGACGAACTGGGCTCGATTGCCAAAGGCTTCAATACGTTCCTCGCCAAGCTACAGGCGATGATCACCCAGGTCGTGACCTCGGTGCAGAGCGTCAGCGATTCATCGGAACACACCGCCGACATTGCCATCCGCACCAACATCGGTGTGCAGAAGCAAATGGCCGAGATCGATCAAGTGGCGACGGCGGTGCATGAAATGACCGCCACCGCCCAAGACGTGGCACGCAACGCCACCCAGGCCGCGCAAGCCGCCAGTCATGCCGATCAGGCAGCGGCCCAGGGCATGCAAATTGTCCGGGATACGTCGAATTCGATTGGCGTCCTGGCAATTGAAATCGGCAAGGCTGTGGGCGTGGTGCAAACCCTGGCCAAGGACAGCGAGAACATCAACGCGATCCTGACCGCCATTCGCGGGATCGCTGAACAAACCAATCTGCTGGCCTTGAATGCGGCCATTGAAGCGGCACGCGCGGGCGAACAGGGCCGCGGTTTTGCGGTGGTGGCCGATGAAGTGCGCAACCTGGCGCAGAAGACTCAGAAAGCCACTGAAGAAATCCAGACCATGATCCAGCAACTGCAACAAGGCACCCGCGATGTAGTGCGGGTCATGGAGGACAGCCAGAACCGCACAGACGAAAGCGTGCAACATGCGGCGAAAGCGGCCGAGGCCCTGGAGACCATTACTCAGGCGGTGTCGGTGATCAATGACATGAACACCCAGATTGCCAGTGCGGCCGAAGAGCAGAGCGCGGTGGCGGATGACATCAACCGTAACGTGATCAACATCGGGCAAGTGGCCAATGAAGTGGCCGGCGGGGCGGATGAATCCAGTGCGGCGAGTGCGGATCTGACCAAGTTGGCGGAACAGCAGCGGCGGTTGATCAATCAGTTCAAAGTTTAAAGATTACAGGAAGGTCCTGCGGACCTTATCGCGAGCAGACTCGCTCCCACAGGGGGATTTCTGTGAACACATTATTTGTGAACACTAGAGATCCACTGTAGGAGCGAGGCTTGCCCGCGAAGGCGTCAGCACAGACAACCTTTAACCAGGGGTCAGACACTCCGGCCCATTCAGCTTCGGATCATTCACCAGATTTGCCAATACCCGCTCGCGCAACGCCGCGGGTTCACTGGCCAGCAACCCTTGCAATACATGCAGCGGCGTCTCGGGATCAAGCCACGCCGCCTGCCCTGCTTCATCCAGAATCAACGGCCGACGCTGACTCGCGGCCGGCTGGGTGATCACCGCCGTGCTCAGCCACACTTGCTCCTGCACCGGATACGCTTCCCAGATCGCCGCAAAAAACAAGGTCGAGCCTTCTCCCGGCGTCAGCCAATACGGGCGCTTGCGGGTCGTGCCACGCCATTCGTAGAAACCGTTGGCCGGCAGCAGGCAACGGCGTTCGCGCAAGGCCTGACGAAACATCGGTTGTTCAGCGACGGTTTCGGCCCGGGCATGGGCTGGGGTGCGGGAAAGATCGGTCAGCCACGGCGGCGTCAGCCCCCAACGCGCCCGCGCCAACTCACGCTGAGCGTCTGCACCGGCACGCAGCATCAGCACCGAATCATTGGGGGAAATATTCCACTGGGCCTGCTGATCGGCGGGGAAGCCAGGCAGGGCCGCGAAGGCGGGGTTCCAGCGAAACAGGGCATAACGTCCACACATGGGGCAACACGACTCTCAATAAAACGAACGCCAGCCTAACAGACCAGCGTGCCGGGAAAGCTGTCCGGTTCATCACCGGGCAGTGGCAGCGCGGCATTGTACGCGGTGATCAGCTCGCGGGCGTATTCGGCCTGGTCGTTGTCCACCGACAAACCCAGCAGGCCGTAGATCGGCAGTTCACCGGTCCCGCCGATCAAATCGCGGCCCACCAGATGCGCCTCGATGCCCTCGCTGGCCAGCATGCCTTGCAGCAACTCCCCTTCCATCAGGTTTTCCGGCTCGTAGATTCGCTGCATAGACGCCCCTTACTCGTTTTCGCTGAACACTTCGAGATGCCATTCCTCTCCGTCTACCTGCAACACAAACGTTATCGGCCGACAGCACACCTGACAGTCCTCGATATAGGTCTGATCGCCACCGGACAGGTCCACCGTCGTCTCGACCTCTTCACCACAATACGGACATTCGTACAACGCAGGTTCCAGCATCGCGGTCTCCCAAGTGACTTGTGCGTATAATCGCCGGTCTATTTGCAGGGCTATTTTTGTCTGGCTAACTTTTCAGACCGTGCCCCGTTGGTTTTCGATCAAAACCTTTACTTACCCTAGCCGTTTCTAACAAGAGAGCATGATGGGCGAATTCGATGCCATCCGACCTTACAATGACAGCGAAGTCCCTGCGGTGCTGGACCGACTGCTCGGCGACAAGGCGTTTCTAGATATCCTCATCCATTTCCGCTTCCCGCGTTTTGCCGGTGCCTTTGGCTGGGCGCTCAAACCTCTTATAGCTCATCGGCTGCGCCGTGAGTTCGCCAGCGTCACCTCGGTGGCGACGTTGCAGGATAAAGTCGAGATGTATGTCGACCACACCATCGAACGAGCCACGGACGGTGTGACGTACACCGGTGTCGAGCAGTTCAAGTCCGGCAGCGCCTACCTGTTCATCGCCAACCACCGTGACATCGTGATGGACCCGGCCTTCGTCAACTACGCCGTGTACCACGCCGGCCTGCCGACACCGCGCATCGCGATCGGCGACAACTTGCTGCAAAAGCCCTTTGTCAGCGATTTGATGCGCCTGAACAAGAGCTTCATCGTGCACCGTTCGATCACCGGGCGTCGCGAGAAGATGGCGGCGTATCAGCTGCTGTCCGCCTACATCAACCACTCGATCCGCAACGATTGCGCCTCCATCTGGATCGCCCAGGCCGAGGGCCGGGCCAAGGACGGTGATGACCGCACCGAGTCGGCGATCCTGAAGATGTTCCACATGAGCCGCAAGGACGAGCCGTTCGGCGAAGTCATCCGCTCGCTCAACGTCAGCCCGGTGTCGATCAGCTACGAATACGACCCGTGCGACCAGGCCAAGGCCCGCGAGTTGTTCATCCGCGCCACCACCGGCAGCTACACCAAAGTCCCGGGCGAGGACGACGTCAGCATCGCCAAGGGCATCACCGGCTACAAGGGCCGGGTGCACGTGAACTTCGCCGCGCCGATCACCGAACTGTTCGACGACACCAAGCAATTGGCGATCGAAATAGACCGGCAGATTCTCGGCGGCTACCGGTTATTCCCGGTGCATTACCTGGCTTACGCGCAGTGGAAAGACGCTGACCCGCAATTGCAGGTGCCAAAAGCTGCCGAGGTGTTTGCGGCCGACGAACTGGCCAAGGCCCAGGAAGAATGGCAACGCCGACTGGAAGCCTGCCCTGAGGAACATCGGCCGTATCTGGTACTGCAATATGCGACGCCGGTGCGTAATCAGTATCGGGTCAAGGCTGGTTTGCCGCTGTAATTGACTGGATACAACAACGGCGCCTTCTAGGCGCCGTTTTTATTTGCCTTGACGCGGTAGATGGGCAAGGCACTGTCCCTGTGGCGAGGGAGCTTGCTCCCACCCGACTAAGCAGCAGTCGAAACATCGGTGCTCGCGGTTTGCCTGACGCTACAAGGATGGCTGGTTGTGGGGCCGTTTCGCAGCCCAGCGGGAGCAAGCTCCCTCGCCACAAGGTTCTGCGTCAAAGATTCAGAACCGGGTGCTGATCCAAGACACCAGCAACGCCAACCCCAGGCACGCGAAGCCGAAGCGGTAGAAGAAACGGTTCATGCGCAACGTCGCCCAATCCAGGGTGGGCTCTTCGTTCGGGCGGCTCTGGCGTTGGGCGACAAGGCTCGCCATGGCGCGTTGTTCACGGCGACGCGTGGCATGCAGCAGCCAACTACCCGGGAAGGCCAACAGCAAGGCCAGCAGGTTGATCAACTTGGCGGGATGGTGGGTGAACAGCGAAATCAAATGCAACGACATCACGGACCTCGGCAAAACAGGTGTGGCAGACGCCGAACCGACGACCGCGGCGCGAATTCTACCGAAAGCCTGTCCCCCTGCCCTGCCTTTCCGACAAATAACGAACCATCTGACCAAATGCTGCCCTGTGTCATGGCTCCGTCATATGAATACGCCAGTCTGGCGGCCCTCGAAACCGACACGGATACCGTCATGCTGCACGCCGAAAACCAGGACCGCCTCTACCTCATCGCCCAGAGTGACGAACAACAAAACCTCGTAGGAAGCCTCGCCTTTAACGTTCAGGACCGCCATTGGCTGGTTTATTGCGCACTGGGCGGGCATCAGCATGCGGATTTGCCAGAGACGGATTTGCTGACCGGCGTGAGCGTGCTGGATTTCTATTCACAAGCGGCCTGACCCCACCAGCCTCGCGCCTACTGGTGATCGGTAATCAGCAGGCATGAAAAAGCCCGGAGCCATTGCTGGCGCCGGGCTTTTTTGAATCTCGCGAAAGTTACTCGCCGAGAATCTGACCAATCGTCGGGTCCTTGAACAGACGCGTCAACGCATCGCTCAACACGTCGCTGACCAGCTTGGTGTTGGTTTCCTGATTCGGCGCCATACCGAAACGCTGGTCCAGGGATGCGCCGTAACGGCCGCTGTAGCGACGGTTGGCGTTCTGCACATCCGAGCGGAAAGTTGCGCCGATGGTCGCTTCAGTCACGTACATGCCTTCTTTAGGCGACTGATACTTCAACTCGGCCAGGGTAACGGTCAATTGCGGGGCATTCAGCGCATTCGAGGTCGGGGTGAAGCCCAGCAACCGCACGGCCGCCTCGGCCTGTGCCTGCAACTTCGGCAGGATCTGCGCGCCCTGCACGGTGATCGCGCTGGTCTCGGGGTACAAGCCACCACGGGTGCCCAGGGTTGGCGACGGACGACCATCCACCACACGCACCACCACCGGCTGACCGCGGCCGACCGGCGCCAGCTGAGCTGTCAGCTTGGGTTCAGGGTTCAGTTGTTGCGGGCTGTGGGCGCAGCCGACGAGGGTCAAACTGGTCACAGTGATCAAACCGAACAACAGGCGTTGCAACATGCTCTTCTCTCCAGAATCAGGCACAAACAGGCCCGCAGTATAGCCGTGCGCCACTGCAGCGAACTAGGGCGCTGCAATGATTGAAGTAATTTCCTACAAACCCATCAGAACCCCCCTCGTGTCACAGATCTGTCATCGCCCATACACTTTCACGTCACGGCTTGCTGGCAACCTTCTCGGCAGGTCACCCACAAGGTACTTTGTCATGCGTTATCTCATCTCGCTGTTCGCGCCACGCCCCTTGCACCGCAGTTTTGCCCTGCTCGACCGCAATGGCCATTGCCAGGCGTTCAAGCAGTGCAGCCTCCAGCCGATGGGCGATGGCTGGGTCGAAATCGAAGAAATCCGCCTCAACTGGTTGCACCATCCCCTGCCCCCGAGCGCCCGTGTCAGCCAGCGCCGGCCACGTGCACGGGTGCAACATCTGTTGACCACCTGACCAGACGCCTAATAAAAGTCATTAAACACGTCCATTTCCCTGCGTTTCTTAGATACAATCTCCCCCCGATTATAAGGACGTCTCCTGATCGGGCCTCGCAGCATCGTCAATGCTTCGGTATTGGCACCCCGCACCGCCCACAGAGAGCCGCCCACACAGATCGAGTGAAGCTGGCGCGCTTGCTGTTCCTTGAGCAAAAACCCCACTTTTCGCGAATCTGCAGAGCTGTCATTACGCTCGGTCACTGAGCTGTTTGCCCGTTTTGCCTGTCATGTACCCCATGACGGCAATCCATCCGGGCACGGTGCCAGGCTGGGACAGCCCTTTTTTGAGGTTCACGTCTTCAAAAGAGCGTGAAAAAAACGGGTTTTCACAACTTCACAAGAGTGTGGCGAGCAAATGAATAGTTTTGCGTCTGAACATGCACCATTAGCGTCTGAAACAGCCCAACGACACGGGACCGAGTACTCCTCGAACACCGGAGCCTGAAGCCTGTCCGCTACGGATTTGGTTGCACAAACGGATGTCTCGACCATAAGTCGAATTGCCAGCCGCGCGCTGAGATGAGTTCATGTAACTCTTTAGGCCCGGCCGCATGCATCCGTCGAAGTTGCGAAAAATTGCGAAGATTCGGACATGGCAACACTGACCACGGGTACCTGGGCATCACTGACACGCCCCGGAACGCCTGGCAGCCATGCCGACAATTTGGTGCTGCAGATTTTGGAGACGCGTTAAATGGCGCATAACGAAGCAGTCGACGTAGTACTGGTTGGGGCCGGCATCATGAGTGCCACCCTTGCCGTACTGCTCAAAGAACTCGACCCCGCGATCAAGCTGGAAGTCGTCGAGCTGATGGATTCCGGTGCTGCGGAGAGTTCCAACCCATGGAACAACGCCGGTACCGGTCACGCCGGGCTGTGTGAGCTCAATTACACGCCGCAGGCGGCCGACGGCAGCGTCGACATCAAGAAAGCCGTGCACATCAACACTCAGTTCGAAGTGTCGAAGCAGTTCTGGTCCTACCTGACCAAAAAAGGCACGTTCGGCTCCTGCAAGACGTTCATCAGCCCGGTGCCGCACCTCAGCTTCGTGCAGGGCAATGATGGCGTTTCCTTCCTCAAGGAACGCTTCAAGACCCTGAGCAAGCACCATGCCTTCTCGGACATGGAATACACCGAAGACAAGGCCACCATGGCCGACTGGATGCCGTTGATGATGCCGGGCCGGCCAGCCGACGAAGTCGTCGCAGCCACCCGCGTAATGAACGGCACCGACGTCAACTTCGGCGCCCTGACCAATCAATTGCTCAAGCACCTGACCAGCGCACCCGATGCCCAGGTCAAGTACTGCAAGCGCGTGACGGGCCTCAAGCGTAACGGCAGCGGCTGGACCGTCAGCATCAAGGACGTCAACAGCGGCAACACCCGTGAAGTCGACGCCAAATTCGTCTTCCTCGGAGCGGGCGGCGCGGCACTGCCGCTGTTGCAGGCCTCGGGCATCGAAGAAAGCAAAGGCTTCGGCGGCTTCCCGATCAGTGGCCAGTGGCTGCGTTGCGACAATCCGGAAGTGGTCAAGCATCACCAGGCCAAGGTCTACAGCCAGGCTGCGGTGGGTTCTCCACCGATGTCGGTGCCGCACCTGGATACCCGCGTGGTCGATGGCAAGAAGTCCCTGCTGTTCGGACCTTATGCCGGTTTCACCACCAAGTTCCTCAAGCATGGCTCCTTCATGGACCTGCCGATGTCGGTTCGCGCCGGCAACATCGGCCCGATGCTGGCCGTGGCGAAAAACAACATGGACCTGACCAAGTACCTGGTCAGCGAAGTAATGCAGTCGATGGAGCAGCGTCTGGACTCCCTGCGTCGCTTCTACCCTGAGGCGAAAGCCGAAGACTGGCGCCTGGAAGTGGCCGGCCAACGGGTGCAGATCATCAAGAAGGATCCGAAGAAAGGCGGCGTTCTGCAGTTCGGTACCGAACTGGTCGCGGCCAAAGACGGTTCCCTTGCCGCCCTGCTCGGCGCCTCCCCAGGCGCTTCGGTGACTGTTTCGATCATGCTTGAGCTGATTGAAAAATGCTTCCCGAACAAGGCATCCGGCGAATGGGCTACCAAACTGGCGGAAATCTTCCCGGCCCGGGAAAAAGTTCTGGAAACCGACGCTGCGCTGTATCGCAAGATCAATGCGCACAACAACGTCGCCCTGGAACTGGTTGAAGCCAGTAACGAGACCGAAAGCTACGCTTGATTCGGCCCCATGAAAAACGCCCCGTTCTCAGTGAGAGCGGGGCGTTTTTTTTAGGACGCTGAAATTATCTTTGTGGCGAGGGAGCTTGCTCCCGCTGGGCTGCGAAGCGGCCCCAAAGCTCTGCGAACGGCATAGATTTTGTGAGCGCTGCGCACTCAAGCGGGAGCAAGCTC
>NZ_JASCOM010000076.1:0-24375 GCF_029959925.1 Pseudomonas sp. PS02303 | reverse complement strand
ATCGCGAGCAGGCTCGCTCCCACACTGGATCTCGGGCGTTCACAAAATCCTGTGGGAGCGAGCCTGCTCGCGAAGGGGGCGATGCAGTCCAAGCGCGTCAGCGGAACAGATTAGTACGCGCCAACTCAATCACCTCATCCCCACGCCCGCTCATCACCGCTTTGAGCATGTACAAACTGAACCCTTTGGCCTGTTCCAGCTTGATCGTCGGGGGCATCGCCAGTTCCTGGGTCGCCGTCACCACGTCCACCAGCACGGGCCCGTCATGCGCCAGCGCGCGGCGCAAGGCCGGTTCCAGCGCTTCGGATTCCTCGACACGAATCCCCAGGATCCCCATGGCATTGGCCATCGCCGCGAAGTCCGGATTGTGCAGGTCCGTACCGGTGTCCAGCAGCCCGCTGGATTTCATTTCCATGGCCACGAACCCGAGCGAGGCATTGTCGTAGACGATGATTTTCACCGGCAGCTTGAGTTGCGCCAGCGAAATGAAGTCCCCCATCAACATGCTGAAGCCGCCATCGCCAGACAGCGAAATTACCTGCCGCCCGGGAAATGACGCTTGCGCGCCAATGGCCTGGGGCATCGCGTTCGCCATGGAACCGTGGTTGAACGAGCCCAGCAATCGGCGCTTGCCGTTCATTTTCAGATAACGTGCGGCCCAGACGGTCGGCGTGCCCACGTCGGCAGTGAAGATCGCATCGTCATCGGCCAGCTCACTGAGCAGGCGAGTGAGGTACTGCGGATGAATCGGCCGACCCGGCGCCGACGGTTGAGCCAGGTCATCCAGCCCCTGACGGGCCTTCTGGTAGTGCTTGAGGGATGACTCGAGAAAGCTCCGGTCGCCACGATAAGGCAGGCGCGGCAGCAACGCGGCGAGGGTTTCGCCTACATCGGCGGCGATGCCCAGATCCAGCGTGGTCCGCCGTCCGAGGGCTTGCGGGTCGTGGTCGATCTGAATGATGGTGGCGTCGGAGGGGTAGAACTGGCGATAGGGAAAGTCAGTCCCGAGCATCACCAGCGTGTCGCAGTTGAGCATCGCGTGATAACCGGAGCTGAAGCCGATCAACCCGGTCATGCCGACGTCGAACGGATTGTCCCACTCCACGTGCTCCTTGCCGCGCAACGCATGCACCACCGGCGCGCCGAGGGCGTCGGCCAATGCCACCACCTGATCGTGGGCGCCCGCGCACCCGGCGCCGCACATCAGCGTCACGGCGTCGCTTTGACTCAGCAATTCGACCAGCCGATCCAGGTCGTGAGGCGCGGGCAGGGTGCGAGGTTTGGACAGCGCCGGCCAGGGTTTGAGGTTGTCTTCGACCTCCTGCAGCGCGACGTCGCCGGGAATCACCACCACCGCGACACCGCGATTGAGGATGGCACTGCGCATCGCCCGATGCAGCACCTGGGGCATCTGCGCCGGGCTGCTCACCAGCTCGACGAAGTGGCTGCATTCCTTGAACAGTTCCTGCGGGTGGGTTTCCTGAAAGTAATTCAGGCCTACTTCCGAAGAGGGAATCTGCGCCGCGATGGCCAACACCGGTACATGGTTTTTGTGGCAATCGAAGAGCCCGTTGATCAAGTGCAGATTGCCCGGCCCGCAACTCCCGGCGCAGACCGCCAGTTCCCCGGTAACCGCCGCATCGGCGCCGGCCGCGAACGCTGCAACTTCCTCGTGACGCACGTGCATCCACTCGATGCTGTCCATGGTGCGCAGGGCTTCGGTCAGGCCATTGAGGCTGTCGCCCGTCAGGCCCCAGATGCGTTTCACACCTGCTTGTTCAAGGGTGGTCGCCAGTTGCTGGGCAAGGGTGATTTTCGCCATGGGGTGCTCCAGTGGTTAATGAATGGTCCTCAGGGTTAAAAGAGGACAACGCTGCGGCAACCATGACTCACCCCGATTTGAGATTACTTGCCCATCGCCTGCCGGTACTGACGCGTGCGCCGGGCGAGATACAGCTGATCAACGATCAACGCCCATAGCGCTGAAACCTGTGGCCGGGTCTTGCGTCCGCGGCTCAGGCGATTGAGCTGGAACTTCACTACGGCCATGTTCGCCAGGGCGGCCAGCGGTTTACGTTTCCAGAGGATCGGCGGCAATTGCGGGTGGCTGTCCTGGCCTTCGCGCCAGCGTTTGACCAGCTGCGGTTCAATGGCGAGCGCCGTGCCGATACCGGCCATGGCGATGCCGCTGTCGAGCACCTGTTCGACGATGGCCAGACGTCGAATCCCACCCGTTACCATCACCGGCATGCTCGCAACGCTGGCCAGTTCGCCGGCCATTTCCAGAAAGTACGCCTCCCGGGCCAGGGTCCTGCCGTCGCGGGCGTCGCCTTGCATGGCTGGTGCTTCGTAGCTGCCCCCGGAGAGTTCGAGCAAATCCAGTGGTTGGTCGTTGAGCCACTGGATCACTTGGCGGGCGTCGTCAGCGTCGAAACCGCCGCGCTGGAAGTCTGCCGAGTTGAGCTTTACCGAGACGCAAAACTGAGGCGACACCGCTTGGCGAACGGCGCTGACCACGGCCAGCAACAGCCGGGCGCGATTCTCCAGGGAACCACCCCACTGGTCAGTCCGACGGTTGGTCAAGGGCGACAGAAACTGGCTGATCAGGTAGCCGTGTGCCGCGTGAATCTGCACGCCGGTGAAACCGGCTTTCTCTGCAAGGGCGGCACTGGTGGCGAAGCGTTGGATAACCTCGGCGATATCGCTTTCCGACATCGGTTTGGGTTCGGCAAACATCTTGGAAAAAGAACCCAGGTCCAGCGCCACGGCGGAGGGTGCCCAGGCTTGCTGACCGAGGTTGGCCATGATCTGGCGCCCGGGATGGTTGAGCTGCATCCACACATGCGCGCCACCGGAGCGGCCAATGGTGGCCCACTGACGGAACAGCTCAAGATGGCGCTCGTCTTCCAGCACGACACCTGCAGGGCTGGTCATGGCGCGGCGATCGATCATCACGTTGCCGGTCAGCAACAGGCCCGTTTCACCTTCGGCCCAAGCCTGATACAACTTGAGCAGCGCAGTCGACGGCGCTTGTCCGGTATCGGCAAGGTTCTCATCCATCGCAGCTTTGGCGATGCGATTGTCGAGGGTCTGGCCGTTGGGTAACTTCAGCGTTTGAAAGGGTGACATGCTTGACTCCTCATCAGTAATGCGAAGAGGCTAAGCTTAAAGTTAACTTTAATGTCAAGCAGGCAAATGAGGCCGAGATGAAGATTGGTGAATTGGCGCAATTGAGCGGGTTGAACGCGTCGCGCATTCGGTTCTACGAGGCTCAAGGCCTGATCCGGCAAGTGGAGCGCATGGCCAACGGCTATCGGCGTTACCCGCCGCAAGTTCTGCAAACCCTGAAGATTATTCAGTGCGCACAGCAGGCCGGGTTCAGCCTCGACGAGCTCAAGTTATTGTTGCCAGACACCGTAACAGGCGAGTTCGACGACGATGCACTGGTGGCGAGCCTGGGGCGCAAAGTCGAACAGATCGAAGCGATGCAACTGCACCTGGCACAAAACAAGGCGCAGTTGCTGGGGTTGATCGAGAACATCCAGACGCGGCCCGAAGGAATGGCGTGCGGTGAGAATGCCGAGCGAGTGCTGGCGTTGATCCAGCATTAATTTTGACCGAGACAGTTATCGCCAAAGGCCTGGTAGCGCAGGACATGGGTGGTGCCCGCGGTATCAATGTAAGTCATCTCCCGCGGCAGGGGGCCGCAACCATCGTCGCGGGTCATGTTAAGCACTTTGGCGATATGGAGCGGCGTCGAATACTTGTAGTCCTCGACTTTCGGCGTGCTGGAGTTGTCGACGGCGGCGGCCGCTGCAACACCGCTCAGGCTGATGAGAAACAGGGCGGACAGAATGCGTTTCATGATGGGGCTCTCGTAGTGACTACTGAACGATTTCAGTGGCAGTACGACGAGCCCCGTTGGGGTTTATTCCAGGCTCAGGGAAAAACTTTTCGGCGCAGGGATCGGATTGCGCATCAGCGTGCCGACCACCAGCGCCCCCAGCAAGGCCAGCAAACCCGCGACCAGAAGCAGCAGGCTGAAGCCGCCGACGAAGGCCTGACGCGCCAGTGGCTCGACCAACGCACGCGCGGTTTCCGGCAGCAGGTTCATCGCCGCCGTCATGTCTCCGGCGACCACCCGTGAGGCAATGCCCTGGGTCTGGCCGAGCCATTGCGGACCCTGCGTCGACAGGCTGGTGCGCAACAGCAATTCGGTGTGGCTGGACAGCAGCGCGCCAAAGACACCGATGGCCAGCACGATCGCGCTGAAACGCATGGTGGTGCTCATGCCTGAGGCCATGCCGGTGCGCTCGCGAGGGACGCAGGCCATGATGTTTTTTTGCGTGTCGCCATTGAGCAGGCCGGCACCGGCGCCCGTCACGGCGATGGCCAGTGCGAAGGGCAGGTAGCCGCCGCTGCTGACGGCCCAGGCGCTGAGCAGGTTACCGCTGCCGACCAGGGTCAAACCCGCCGCCATCAGCGTGGCTGGGGCAAGTCGATTGGCCCGCCGAGCGCCGATGCGCGGGCAAATCAACATGGTCACGGCAAACGGCAACATCCCCAGCCCCGACGCGATGGCCGAGAAGCCCAGGCCGTTTTGCAGGTAGAACGGCAGCAACGTCATCATCACCTGAGCGCAACCGGCGTAGGCAAACATGCCAAGGAGGGCGCCGATGAAACGCGGATGCCTGAACAATTTCAGGTCGACCATCGGCCGCTGTTGCATCCGCTCAATCAGTACAAACAGCCCCAATAGCAGCGCGCCCCCGATGATCCGGGCGTAGGTGAGCGGGTTGCTCCAGCCGATTCGATTGGCTTCGATCAAGCCCCAGATCAGGCACAGCAAACTCGCACTGAACGCCAGGCTGCCCCAGGGATCGAGTCGCGCCGATTGGGGGTCCCTGGATTCCGGCACGGCGCGCCAGACCATGAACATCAAGAACGCGCCCACCGGCAGGTTGAGGTAGAAGATCCAGCGCCAGCCAACATATTCGGTGATCACCCCGCCGACCGTCGGCGCAGCGGTCATCGCCACGCCCATGCACGCACCCCAGAACGCCCAGGCCTTGGCCCGTTCGACTTCATCGTGAAAGGTGTGGCCGATGGAGGCCAGGGCCGAGGTCAGCAACAGTGCCGCGCCGACACCCTTGACCGCCCGCGCAATGTCAAGGAACAACGCCGTGGGCGCCGCGCCGCAACCGATGGAGGCAAGGATGAAAATCCCCAGGCCCCAGAGCAGGGTTTTCTGCCGGCCAAAGCGGTCGGCGATGCTCCCGGCGGGCAGCAACAACGCTGCGAACGCCAGCATGTAGGCGCTGACCACCCATTCAATGTCGGCAAAGTTCGCGCCCAGGTCCCGTGCGATGGTCGGCAGAGTGACGGCGACGATGTTGGTGTCGAGCACGATCAGCGAGCAGACGCCGGAGGCCGTCAGCAGCGTCAGGCGCGGACTGACCCGGCTCATGGCCTGATTGCCTTTTGGGCAAGGTCGTTGATCGTGGCGGCGCAAAGGTGTTTGACGTACATGGCGTTGGCTCTCTACTGTGATTGCCATTGAGCTTATCGCGGTCGATTGTCGGCTCTGTTAGCCCGGCACCGGGACTTCATTACCTTTGAGCTAATACACCCATGGACATACGGCATTTCCGCTACTTTCTGGCCGTTGCCCGGCAAGGCAACTTTACCCGCGCCGCCGAACAACTCGGTATCGCGCCGCCGACCTTGACCCGGCAGATCCAGGACATGGAGAACGAACTCGGCACGCGACTGTTCGTGCGCCAGACACGTGAAGTCAGCCTGACCGAGGCCGGCGCGGCGTTAATGATCGAAGCCGAGGCGACGGTGCGGCAATTCGAGTACGCCCAGCACAATGCCCAGCGGGCCGGACGCGGGGATATTGGCCATATCGAACTCGGTTACGTGGCGTCGGCGGTGTACTCGGGGGTGCTGCAAAAACAGGTGCAGGCTTTTGGTCGTGAATGCCCGGACGTCAGCTTGAATGTTCGGGAAAGCCCTATGGCGTCATTGCCAGCCATGGTGGTCGAGGGGCGATTTGATGTGGGCTATGTCCGCTCACCGATGACCTTGCCCGAGGGGTTGGAAGCCGTTCGCCTGGATGCAGAAGGCTTTGTGCTGGCGCTGTCCTCCGAGTCCTGGTTGTGCCGACTGCCAGAGATTGCTCCGGAGCATCTGCAAAACGAGACGTTCATCCTGCCGGAACAAATCAGCGGCACTTTGCAAGTCGCCGCCGAGGGCGGGTTTGCACCGAAACTGGGCGCGCAGCCGGGCGGGCTGGTGGCGGTGATCGCGCTGGTTTCGCTGGGGCAGGGCGTGACAGTTGTGCCGGCGTCGGTGGTCGGGCATGTCGGGTTGCCCGGTGTGTTGTACCGCACGATCAAGGGCTGCGAGGCGACGTCGTGGTTGTCGTTGATTCATCGACGGTTCGAGAAATCGGCGGCGGTGTCCAGGTACATCGAGCAGGTCAAAAATCGCTAAGGGCAAAAGCTTTCGCGAGCAGGGATCTTGTGAACACTGAAGATCCAATGTAGGAGCGAGCCTGCTCGCGAAAGCAATCTACCCAACACCACCAATGCCCCAACCTAACAGCAAACCCGACGATTCAACCGCTCAGTGGCACGAGGCACCGTGCACAGCCGGCGCAAGGTCCGTCGCAACCATGTGAGATCGTGCGTCGGTTTACGCTTCTCCCTCGCCGGTTTCACCCTGCCAATGTGCCTGGCGAAATCCTCTTTCAACGTTTGTTCGGTTCCAATCCCTTTGAGCTTCTTCAGCAGTTTACCGTTCTGATAAAACAGCACGGTTGGAGTTCCGGTGACGTGCGGATGCCGAGGCGACTCAATGGTGTTCAGCATGTAGACGTGCGCGTGATGCCGATAGGCCTCGGCAACCTGACGGAAGATCGGCCCGGCCATTTCGCAGACCGGACAGTGCTGGCTGCCGAAGTACAAAATCACTGGGCGCCAGGTTTTCAGGGCTTTGCGGTAGGTCGGGGCCAGCGTGTTGTGGGCAGCCGAGCGCATGGTGAACTCCTTTTTTCACTGTGCATTGAGTGTCTGTCGACGGTAAAGGAGCGGAGACGGGTGGGTCTACTGTCAGAAATTACAGGTAACACGCTGCCCCAATTTGAACCGCCTCAAGACGAATGTGGTGCAAGTACCCGAACCGTGTAGCCAACGGTAGCGTTCGTTCCCCTGTGCGTTTCGTAACCTGCATTTTTAACGTTCACCCATCCATTTGATTCAAAACACTTTCCAATCTCCCCGACATTCCCCTCGCAACCTGTGGCACACTTTCTGCTGTCTATTCCGTTGTTACACACCTATGTCCGGTATAGCGGAATAAACATCACCCTGGAGTGCTTGCCATGCAACGCCGACCTTCCTTGTTTAAAGCGTGTATTTTTCTTGTCGCTGCTTCGGCGGCTTCCATGGGCGTGGCCCAGGCGGCGGACAGCAAGCTCGATAGCGTGCTGGCCCGCGGGAAACTGATTGTGGGCACGGGCAGTACCAATGCGCCGTGGCACTTCCAGGGAGCGGATGGCAAGTTGCAGGGGTTTGATATCGATATCGGGAAAATGATTGCCAAGGGTTTGTTCAATGACCCGACCAAGGTTGAATTCGTGGTGCAGTCGTCCGATGCGCGGATTCCCAACCTGCTGACGGACAAGGTCGATATCAGTTGCCAGTTCATCACCGTGACCGCCAGCCGTGCCCAGCAAGTGGCGTTCACCCTGCCTTACTACCGCGAAGGTGTCGGACTGCTGCTGCCGGCCAACAGCAAGTACAAGGAAATCGAAGACCTCAAGGCCGCCAACGACAGCGTGACCGTGGCGGTGCTGCAGAACGTGTACGCCGAGGAGCTGGTGCATCAAGCCTTGCCCAAGGCCAAGGTCGATCAGTACGACAGTGTTGATCTGATGTATCAGGCCGTGAACTCCGGCCGTGCCGACGCCGCCGCCACCGATCAATCGTCGGTGAAATACCTGATGGTGCAGAACCCTGGCCGCTATCGCAGCCCGGCCTACGCCTGGAGCCCGCAGACCTACGCCTGCGCGGTCAAGCGCGGCGATCAGGACTGGCTGAACTTCGTCAACACCACCTTGCATGAAGCCATGACCGGCGTTGAGTTCCCGACTTACGCGGCGTCCTTCAAGCAATGGTTCGGAGTAGACCTGCCGACCCCGGCCATCGGTTTCCCTGTCGAATTCAAATGATCCCGTGAGAGCGGGGCGCCGATGACGCGCCCCGTTCAAGGTACTGCTGACCATGAACTATCAGTTGAACTTTGCCGCCGTGTGGCGCGATTTCGACACCTTGCTGGCGGGGCTCGGTCTGGGCCTTGAGCTGGCGCTGGTGTCGATCGCCATCGGTTGCGTGATCGGCCTGATGATGGCGTTTGCTTTGCTGTCAAAGCACCGTGCATTGCGGGTGCTGGCGTCGGTGTATGTGACGGTGGTCCGTAATACGCCGATTCTGGTGTTGATTCTGTTGATCTACTTCGCCTTGCCGAGCCTGGGGATCCGGCTGGACAAGATCCCGTCGTTCATCATCACCCTGTCGCTGTACGCCGGGGCGTACCTGACTGAAGTGTTCCGTGGTGGCTTGTTGAGCATTCCCAAGGGGCAGCGTGAAGCGGGCCTGGCGATCGGGTTGGGCGAGTGGCAGGTCAAGGCCTACGTCACCGTGCCGGTGATGCTGCGCAATGTGTTGCCGGCCTTGTCGAACAACTTCATTTCGCTGTTCAAGGACACCTCGCTGGCCGCCGCGATTGCGGTGCCGGAGCTGACTTACTACGCACGCAAGATCAATGTCGAGAGCTACCGGGTGATCGAAACCTGGCTGGTGACCACAGCGCTCTATGTTGCGGCCTGTTACCTCATTGCCATGATGCTGCGTTACCTCGAGCAGCGTCTGGCGATCCGCCGATAGGAGGCCACCATGTACGAATCCCCCAGTTGGTTGCATGAGTTATGGGTGGCGCGGGAAGTTCTGTGGCAGGGCTTTTTGACCAGTGTGCAGGTCTCGGCCCTGGCGATTTTGCTGGGTACGATGGTCGGTATTGTTACCGGTCTGGTGCTGACCTACGGCAAGTTCTGGATGCGCGCACCGTTCCGGTTTTACGTGGACATTATTCGCGGCACACCAGTGTTTGTACTGGTGCTGGCCTGCTTCTACATGGCGCCCGCATTGGGCTGGCAAATCAGCGCGTTTCAGGCCGGTGCCTTGGGGCTGACGCTGTTCTGCGGCTCCCACGTCGCGGAGATTGTGCGCGGCGCGTTGCAAGCGTTGCCCAGTGGCCAGATGGAGGCAAGCAAGGCCATCGGCCTGACGTTTTATCAGGCGCTCGGCTACGTGTTGTTGCCTCAGGCGTTGCGGCAGATCCTGCCGACCTGGGTCAACTCGTCGACCGAAATCGTCAAGGCGTCGACCTTGCTGTCGGTCATCGGTGTGGCGGAATTGTTGCTCAGCACGCAGCAGATCATCGCGCGCACCTTCATGACGCTGGAGTTTTACCTGTTCGCCGGATTTCTGTTTTTCGTCATCAACTACGCCATCGAATTACTCGGCCGGCACATTGAAAAGCGGGTGGCCTTGCCATGACTCAACCTCAAGTTTCGACACAGAACCAGGCCCTGCTGGACATTCGCGGCCTGCACAAACAGTACGGCAAGCTTGAAGTGCTCAAGGGCGTCGACCTGACCATGCAGCGCGGCAACGTGGTCACGCTGATCGGCTCCAGCGGCTCGGGCAAGACCACGCTGCTGCGTTGCGTGAACATGCTCGAAGAATTCCAGGGCGGGCAGATCGTGCTCGATGGCGAGTCCATCGGCTATGACGAGGTCAACGGCAAGCGCGTGCGTCACCCGGAAAAAGTCATCGCCCGGCACCGGGCAATGACCGGCATGGCGTTCCAGCAGTTCAACCTGTTCCCGCACCTGACCGCGCTGCAGAACGTCACCCTTGGCTTGCTCAAGGTCAAGAAACTGCACAAGGACGAAGCGGTGGCGCTGGCGGAGAAATGGCTGGAGCGGGTTGGCCTGCTGGAGCGTCGTGACCACTATCCCGGCCAGTTGTCCGGCGGTCAGCAACAGCGCGTGGCGATTGCCCGGGCGATTGCCATGAACCCGAGCCTGATGCTGTTCGACGAAGTGACCTCGGCCCTGGACCCGGAACTGGTCGGCGAAGTGCTGAACGTGATCAAGGGCCTGGCCGACGAAGGCATGACCATGTTGCTGGTCACCCACGAGATGCGTTTTGCCTTCGAGGTCTCGGACAAGATCGTCTTCATGAACCAGGGGCGGATCGAAGAGCAGGGGCCTCCCAAGGAGCTGTTCGAACGCCCGCAATCGCCGCGTCTTGCCGAATTTCTCAAGAACACGCGGTTTTAATTTTTATATTTTTTCGATCAGGAGAAACACTCATGAGCATTACTCGTTACGGCACCGGCAGCACCGCCGCTGGCGGTCAGCCTCGCCCTTTCGCCCGAGCCGTTGAAGCCGATGGCTGGTTGCACGTTTCCGGGCAGGTGCCGGCGGTGGACGGCGAGATCATTACCGGTGGCATCGTCGAGCAGACCCACCAGGCCATGAAGAACCTGATCGCGATTCTCGAAGAGGCCGGTTATGGCCTGGAAGACGTGGTGCGTGCTGGCGTGTGGCTGGAGGATCCGCGGGATTTCACCAGTTTCAACAAGGTCTTCTCCGAGTACTTCAAAAGCGAGCACGCACCAGCCCGGGCCTGTGTGCAGGCGAACATGATGGTCGATTGCAAGGTCGAGATCGACTGCATCGCGTACAAGAAAAAGGCCTGAGCCTAATGATCGATCCCACGCTCTGCGGGGGAATGCAGCCCGGGGCGCTCCGCGTCGCAAAGCGGACTCAGAGCGTCCATTGAGGCATTCCCACGCCGAGCGTGGGAACGATCATTAGCGGTAAACTCCCCGGCGAATTTGTATGGGAACCACTGACATGACCGAAGACACCATCAAGCGCCGGGCTCGCGGTCTGGACCGGGCGTTCGATATCCTCGATTTCCTCAAGGAAGTCGGCAAACCGCTGCGCCCGAATGAAATCGCCAGCGGCATCGACAGCCCGAAATCCACGATCTACGAACTGGTCGCTTCCCTGCTGGAACGACGCATTCTCGAACCCGTGGGCAAGGACGGTCACGTCTACCTCGGCCGTCAGTTGTACTTTCTCGGGCAAGCGCATTTGCGCCATTTCGACCTGACCCGCGAAGCCGATCACGCTTTGCAGGACATCGTCAGCCAGACCCATGAAACCGCGCAGATGTGCCTGCTTAACGGGCGCAAATACACCGTCGCGCTGATGAAAGAGGGCGAGCGGCATTTCCGTATTTCCTCGGACATCGGCGAGAACGCGCCAATCCCCTGGACTGCTTCCGGGCGCCTGCTGCTGGCGCACCTGAGTGATCAGGAGATCATTGACCTGATCGACCACGACGACTTCATCCTGCCCGACGGCGAACGCCTGCCGCTGGAGCAGTTTCTCAAGGAAATCCGTCAGGCCGGTATCGATGGCTTCTTCTCTTTCGATAGCGTCGCCGACACCTTCACCCATTGCTTCGCCGCCCCGGTCAAAGACCCGAGCGGCGTGGCCATTGCGACCCTGTGCATCGTCGCCCCACGGGACGACGCCAAGAACAATTACAACGACTATCGCCGGGTGCTGATCGACAGCGCCAATAGCCTGGCCCGGCGTATCAACGAATAAAAGCGGCTGCCCGCAGCCGCGAATGTGAGGAGTTCGACCATGTCTTCTGCCCAAAACACTGCCGCTGTGGAAAAGGGTTTTGCCCAGACTGGCGCCAATCTCGTGCGCGACGTCAGCCTGCCTGCGCTGGTGCTGCACCGCGAAGCGCTGGAGCACAACATTCGCTGGATGCAGGCGTTTGTCAGCAACAGCGGCGCCGAACTCGCGCCCCACGGCAAAACCAGCATGACGCCCGCGCTGTTCCGGCGCCAACTCGACGCCGGCGCCTGGGGCATCACCCTGGCCAGCGCCACGCAAACCCGCGCGGCCTATGCCCACGGTGTGCGTCGGGTGCTGATGGCCAACCAATTGGTCGGTACGCCGAACATGGCGCTGATCGCCGACTTGCTGGCGGACCCGACGTTCGACTTCCATTGCATGGTCGATCACCCGGACAACGTCGCTGACCTGGGCGCGTACTTCGCCTCGCGCGGTGTGCGCCTGAACGTGATGATCGAGTACGGCGTGGTCGGCGGGCGTTGCGGTTGCCGCAGTGAAACGGAAGTGGTCGCGCTGGCCAAAGCCATCGGCGCTCAACCGGCGCTGGCGCTGACCGGCATCGAAGGCTACGAGGGCGTGATCCACGGTGATCATGCGGTCACAGGCATTCGTGAATTCGCCGCCTCCCTGGTGCGCCTGGCCGTGCAGTTGCAGGACAGCGGCGCCTTTGCGATTCCCAAGCCGATCATCACCGCGTCGGGTTCGGCCTGGTACGACTTGATCGCCGAATCCTTCGAAGCGCAGAACGCGGGTGGACGTTTCCTCAGCGTGTTGCGCCCCGGCAGCTACGTGGCTCACGACCATGGCATCTACAAGGAAGCGCAATGCTGCGTGCTCGACCGCCGCAGCGATCTGCACGAGGGCCTGCGCCCGGCAATGGAAGTCTGGGCACATGTGCAGTCGTTGCCGGAACCGGGTTTCGCGGTGATCGCCCTGGGCAAACGCGACGTCGCCTACGACGCGGGGTTGCCGGTGCCGCTGCTGCGTTACAAGGCCGGCGTGGTGCCTGCCACCGGCGACGATGTCAGCGCCTGCAAAGTGACGGCGGTGATGGACCAACACGCGTTCATGACCGTGGCGCCGGGGGTTGAGCTGCGGGTGGGCGACATCATTTCGTTCGGCACTTCGCACCCGTGCCTGACGTTCGACAAGTGGCGCACGGGGTGTCTGGTGGATGAGCAGCTGAACGTCATCGAAACCATGGAAACCTGTTTCTAAGGCTTCGGACCGAGGCGCGGCCTTCGCCAGCAAGCCCGCTCCTACAGGGATCTTGTGAACACTGAAGATCCAATGTGGGAGTGAGCCTGATCGCGATGGCATCCTCCCAGACAACACCGCAATACCAGAGACCCCACAACAATGAACACCATCAACACCCTCGGCCCCAACACCCCGCGCATCGCCTTGATCGGCGAGTGCATGATCGAGCTGCAACAACGCGCCGATGGCACGCTGCAACAGAGCTTCGGCGGCGATACCTTGAACACTGCGGTCTACCTGTCCCGGGAACTCGGCACCCGCGGCATCGTCGATTACGTCACCGCACTGGGCGACGACAGTTTCAGCGATGCCATGTGCCAGACCTGGGCCGACGAACACATCGGGTTGGGCATGGTTCAGCGCCTGCCCGGGCGACTGCCCGGTTTGTACTGCATCCAGACTGATGCGGCGGGCGAGCGCCGCTTCCTCTATTGGCGTAACGAAGCGGCCGTGCGCGACTGCTTCACCACCCCGGCCGCCGCGCCGATCCTGGCCGCGCTGCCGGATTACGACGTGCTGTATTTCAGCGGCATCACCCTGGCGGTGCTCGGCGTGCAAGGTCGGGTGAAACTGCTGGAAACCCTGATCGAGGCCCGTCAGCGGGATGCGCGGATCGTGTTCGACAACAACTACCGGCCACGCTTGTGGGCGTCAGTCGAAGAGGCGCGGGCGGCTTATCGCAGCGTCTTGCCCTATGTCGATCTGGCGTTGCTGACCGTCGATGACGAGCAGGCGCTGTTTCATTTTTCCGATGGCGAGGCGGTGTTTGCCGCTTACGAGCAAATTGGCACCCCCGAAGTGGTGCTCAAGCGTGGCGCCGAGGCGTGTCTGATTCGCTGTGATGGCGAGTCGTTCGAGGTGCCCGCGCAGAAGGTCGAGCGCGTGGTGGACACCACGGCGGCGGGGGATTCGTTCAGCGCGGCGTATCTGGCCAGTCGGCTCAAGGGTGGAAGTGCGGTTGAGGCGGCCGAGGCGGGGCATCGGTTGGCGAGTCGGGTGATTCAGGTGCCTGGAGCACTGATTCCCAAAGATTGAAATAAGCTTTTGTGGCAAGGGAGCTTGCTCCCGTTCGGGTGCGCAGCAGCCGTAAATTGGGGCCGCTACGCAGCCCAGCGGGAGCAAGCTCCCTCGCCACAGGGCCTTTAAGCCAAACCCATCAATCCCGGTAAAACACCTGCACCAGGTGATACCCGAACTTGCTCTTGATCGGCCCATGCACCACCCGCAGCGGTTTTTTGAAGATCACCGCGTCGATCACCCCGACCATTTGCCCGGGCCGCACTTCACCCAGGTCGCCCCCGCGTTTGCCGGACGGGCAGGTGGAGTACTTCTTGGCCAGCACATCAAAGGCTTCGCCCTTGGCGATGCGTTGTTTGAGCTGCTCGGCTTCTTCCGAGGTTTTCACCAGAATATGGCGGGCTTGAGCTTTCATGGGGGCATACCTTGCAACGGTGATGGCTATGTTGATGCCAGCGGGGCGCGCGATTATGCCTCAACTCACTCCGGTTGGCCGATCATCGTGCGAATCTTGTTGGCCAACAGGTCAATGGAAAACGGTTTGGCGACCATGTCCATGCCTTCTTCCAGGAAACCCTGGCGTTCGGCGGCTTTCTCCGCGTAACCGGTCATGAACAGGACTTTGAGTTCGGGACGGTGCTGGCGAGCGATCTCTGCCAGTTGTCGGCCGTTCATGCCCGGCAGGCCTACGTCGGTCACCAGCAGATCGACCCTCAGGTCGGATTCCAGCAAGGGCAGGGCGGTCTTCGCATCCTCGGCTTCGTGAGCGTGATAACCCAGCTCGTTGAGCAGGTCGAGCACCAGCATGCGCACCGCCGGGTCGTCTTCCACCAACACCACGGTTTCGCCGGCAATCGCCGCCGGAGCCTCGCCCGTGAACGGCAGCAGTACTTTTTCCGGTTCCGTGGCGTGCAATCGGGGCAAGTAAAGGCGAACGCTGGTGCCCTTGCCCGGCAAACTGAACAGGCTGACATGCCCGCCCGACTGCTGGGCGAACCCATAAATCATCGACAATCCAAGGCCGGTACCCTGGCCGATGGGTTTGGTGGTGAAGAACGGGTCGAACGCCTTGGCCAGCACCGACGGTGTCATCCCGGTGCCGTTATCGCTGACGGCAATCATCACGTAATCCCCGGCCTTGACCGGTTCCAACGTGGTGATGTCGCTGCCGTCGAGGTAAACGTTGGCGGTTTCGATCAGCAACTCGCCGCCATCGGGCATGGCGTCCCGGGCGTTGATGACGAGGTTGAGCAGAGCGTTTTCCAGTTGGCTGACGTCAGTGCTCACCGGCCAGACCTCGCCGGCCAGCAGCAGTTTGAGTTCGATGTGATCGCCCTTGGTCCGGCTGAACAAGTCTTCCAGGGAGTGCACCAGGTCATTGGCGTTCAGCGGCCGGCGATCCAGCGACTGACGCCGGGAAAACGCCAGTAGCCGATGGGTCAGGGCGGCGGCACGATTGGCCGAGGACACCGCGGCTTCGGTGAAACGGCCAATCTCGGCGGCGCGCCCTTCCGCGATATAGCGCTGCATCAGATCGAGGCTGCCGATGATCCCGGTCAGCATGTTGTTGAAGTCGTGGGCGATGCCGCCGGTGAGCTGCCCGACCGCCTCCATTTTCTGTGCATGGCGCAAGGCGTCTTCCGCGCGTTCACGCTCGAACATCTCGTTTTGCAGCCGTTGGTTGGCTTCGGCCAACTGCTGGGTGCGGGCCGCGACCCGTTCCTCAAGGGTATCGTTGAGATTGCGCAGGGCTTCTTCCGTCTGTTTGCGCTCGGTTTCGTCAATGACAAAGATGTAGAAACCATTCACCGTGCCGTCGGCACCGTGGCGCGGCAAGTAATTCATCAAGGCATGGCGGTTACTGCCGTCCCGGTGCGGGGTATTGATGCTGAAACAGCAAGACTTGCCCGTCAGCGCCAGGGCAATGTGTTCGGCGCGCAAGGCATAGGCTTCTTCGCCCAGCACTTCACGAATGGTGCGGCCATAAAGTTCCTGCGGTGTCAGGCCATACCAGTCCAGATAAGCGGCGTTGTTCAAGCGAAAGCGTTCCTCGCTGTCCACGTAGCTGATCAGGATGGGCATGGCGTTGATGATCAGCTGCAACTCGGTCTGGCTCTGGCGCAGGGCTTGCTCGGTGAGCTTGCGTTCGGTCAGATCCAGCGCGGCGCCAAGGAAGCGGATCGGCCGGCCATGGTGGTCCTTGTAGCAGCGACCGCGGGCAAACACCCAGCGCAGGTGACCGCTGGGTTGCAGCAAGCGATATTCCTCGGCGTATTCGGTGCCGTGGGTGATGGAATATTTGATGCTGCGGGCGACCATGGCGCGATCTTCCGGGTGCACGGCCTGGAGGTAGGCGCTGATGGGCAACTGACTGGCGAGCAGTGGGTCGATGTTGTGCAGTTCGGCGAAATGCGCATCGGCGATGAAGCGATCTTCGCCGATGTCCCAATCCCAGGTGCCGACGGCGTCGGTGGCCGCCAGCGCCAGTTGCAGGCGCTGTTCGGTTTCGTGCTGGGCCTTGAGACTGGCGGCCGACCGCTGTTCCAGTTCCAGCGCGATGCGTCGGCGTTCATTGGTTTCGATGGCGGTGACCAGAATGCCAGCAACCTCAGCGTTTTCATCGCGGATCGGGCTGTAGGTCAGGTCCAGCCAGAAGTCGGAATCACCTTCGTCGCGTTGCAAAGTAAAACGTTGTTCGCTGTAGGTACGCACCTGGCCTTGTAGGACAGCGCTGTAAATGGGGCTGGTAAAGTCCTGAAGTTCTGGCCAGATCTGGTGCGTCGGTTGTCCGAAAGCGTGTGGATGCTTGCTGCCGGCGAGGAGGGCGAAGCCGTCGTTGTAGATCTGCGTGAGGTGCGGACCCCACAGCAACAGCATCGGCATCGGTGAATGAATCACGATGTCCACGGCAGTGCGCAGGCTCTGTGGCCAGGTGCTGGCAGCGCCCAGCGGGGTGCGTGTCCAGTCCAGTCTGGCGATCAAGGCCTGTGCATCGCTGCCCGTCAGTGTTGCGTTCATCAAATTGTCCTGCACTTAAGTCGGTGGCGCGGCGTCTACTATCCTTGCAGGGCGGTAGACGCTGGATGACCTGCCATGGGTCATTACTTTTTCATTGAATGCTTCGCGGGTGTTTTTTGCCATGGAAATCGATGCACTGTTGCAGATACTGTCTGACCGGAATGGATCCGATCTCTATCTTTCCACCGGCGCACCACCCAGTGCGCGGTTCGACGGTGTGCTCAAGCCGCTGACCGACCAGCCATTCAAGCCGGGAGCAGTCGCGGCCATTGCCGAGTCCATCATGGACGCCGAACAGCGCCTGGAGTTCGATCGGGAACTGGAGATGAACCTGGCAATCTCCCTGGCGGGTATCGGGCGCTTTCGGGTCAACATCTTCAAGCAACGCAACGATGTGTCAATCGTGGCACGCAACATCAAGCTCGACATCCCGCGTTTCGAAGACCTCAAACTACCGGCGGTGCTGCTCGAAACCGTGATGCTCAAACAAGGATTGATACTGTTCGTCGGCGCCACCGATTGCGGCAAGTCAACCTCCCTCGCGGCGCTGATCGATTACCGCAACCGCCACAGCACTGGCCATATCGTCACCATCGAGGACCCGATCGAGTACATCCATCGGCACAAGCAGTCGATCATCAACCAGCGCGAGGTCGGCGTCGATACCCGCAGTTTTCATGCTGCCCTGAAAAACACCCTGCGTCAGGCCCCGGACGTGGTACTGATCGGCGAAATCCGCGACCGCGAAACCATGGAGCACGCGCTGGCGTTTGCCGATACGGGCCATCTGGTGATTTCTACATTGCACGCGCACAACGCCCATCAGGCGCTGGACCGCATCATCAATTTCTTTCCCGAAGAGCGGCGGACGCAGTTGCTGCATGACTTGAGCAACAATCTGAAAGCGTTTGTTTCCCAACGATTGGTGCGGACCCTTGACGGTCAGCGCAGGGCGGCAGTGGAAGTGATGTTGGGAACACCCACGATCGGTGACTTGATAAGGCGCAATCAACTGGACGAACTTAAAGACATCATGGAAAAGTCCGCAGAGTTCGGTATGCAGACGTTCGATGGCGCACTGTATGCACTGGTGATGGAAGGCGCAATCAGTGAGGAAGAGGCGCTAAAACATGCGGACTCGCTGAGCAATCTGAAGTTGCGCCTCAAGCTGTATGGCGGTGGGCCTTCGACCGCCAATGCGCCCATTGGGGACTGGGGGTTAGTGGATTGATGAGGTGGGTAAGGCGGCGACGATGAAATGTTGTCTTATGAAGTTTTACTGTTTAGTTAATTTTTGGTGGGTCAGGATTCACCTTCGATTAATGAATCAGTGAACTAAATACATAAGGTTGTTTTATGGTTGTTAAGTTGAAATATAAAGACTATCCGTTGTCCGGAGCCGTTTCAGAAGTCCAGCACCAGTGGTTAAGGGCCGATGCTGCTGAACGACAAGCGGTCGCGCGCTTGTTGCAAAGTGTCTTCGAGGATCAAGAGGATGAAGGACCGTACCATTGGCAAGGTTATGAGTTTGAGCTGGCAAAAGGTTCTTCGCTGTATGAAGTCCATATGCCGGGGCGAGTGGCATGGAATAACCTGGCCAACTACACGGTCGTAATGGACGAACTCCGTCGCCACCGTCCGGAGAATATGGCGTCAACCCGTATTAACGAAAACGGCGGACTTGAGATATTCCGAAAAGACCGGCAAGTGTGGGAAGTCGTCGACGTGAATATCGTCCAGGCGTCGCACTATTATCAAAAGCTGCTGGTGGTAGGTGATATTGCCAGGCAAGCCGGTGGATACATTTACACCGAAGATTTCGTCGATGTGGACCAATGGCTGAGGTTTCATGGCCTGACGGTTCCAACGAACGCGAGCGAAACCAGAAACCTGATCGCGCTTTTCGAGTTTGATCCTGATGTCGATGAGTTGGGGCACTATTGGGGGCAGTTGGTTACGGATGATTCATCGTTAGCCGTCTTGTCGGCTGAGCAACGGACCGCCATTCGGCAGGTTACTGAGCGTGTTACCCAGAACACCAGACTGCTGGACATGTTGTACCGCGAAACGGGACGCGCCGTTGCGACACACGAAAATGCCGCCGAGCGGATCGTCGCGTTGGTCAAGCATCCGGTGGCCCAGGCCTGTGCCAGGGAGATTCTGGAAGCGTCGGACTGGTTCGGCGCGCATCCCGGGCAGAACGTCTCTGCGCAAGATCTCGAGCAACTGCTGGTCACCAGCCTGTTGCTGGATCTTTATCCGTCTCTAGGTAGCACCGGGGACCGCAAGAGTCTCGGTGGTTTCGCTTTATATGCGCCGAGCAACGTAGAGCGGTCGCCGGCCATGGTCCGCGAAGAGCTGCAAGCCTTTCTCTATACCAAGGGCTGGGTTGATCCTGCGGCGGCGCCACTGGCGTGTCATCTGCTGCTGGCGGACATTGCGCCGGAATTTCTGGTCAGGGGCGTGCCATCGTCGATGACGATGGGCTCGGTTGCCTGGGTAACCTTTTGCCATGGCGTTGCCTTGGCGGAAGCGGTCAGGAAGGGCGCGTCGCGTGTGCTGACGTATGCGCAAATCATGGCGTATGTCGAACTGGAGCCTGTCAGCGAGCCGCTGTCCCGACTGAGGGATTTGGCAATGATCGATCCGATCGTCGACTGGGCACTGATCAACAGCGTTATCAGCGCAAGCGAGCTGACTCAAGCGGCAAAGGACAGCACCGAGCGGGCCATCACCGCGTTCCAGGCATATGCGGAAAACTTCACCCATCTGGCGCGCGTCTATTCCATCCCGATGCCCAACCGCGAAACCATCGCGCGCGAAGCCTTGCAAGGCGCGGTGCCGGAGTGTGATTTTCTCGACGATAAAGTGCTATATCAACACCCCGGCCTTTATGCGTCCTCCAACCCCATGTCCATGGTCGAGTTGCACATGTCGGCGGATCTGGAAGGTGGCCAGTGGGATTTTCCTGCGGTCTTTCCCGATAAAGTTATTTCCGGGACCCCTGATTTGTTGGCCGGTATCACCCATTACAAAAGACCAACTCAGTACGACCCCTCCGTCACTAGCCTTTATAGTCGCTTTCCAAGGTTGCGAAGCCTGCCTCCCAACAATGTCGAGTACCATCGCCAATTGCGCGATTATCTCGGCCAGTTGAATAACGCGCTGGCGAGCAACATCAAGTTGGCCCTTTCACACATGCTTCCTCATGATCTGGACGTCTTTCTGAACGGAAAAATCAGCTTTTTTACCGTTCGTCTTCCGGCCACCAGAACCGAGTCTTTCTTTTCAATATCGCCGGTCCCTGTTTCAACGACTTACGAAACCCGGCAAGGTAGCGATGCTGTCAAGGGACGCTTCGGCATTGTCATGTTTGCAACTCACGCAAACACGGCGGTGTGTTATGAGTTGTTCACCTTGCGGGGTGAATTACGGAGAAACAACACGCTCGCCTCGCTGATCATCTCAACAGGTAAATTGCGAACGGCCGCGAGAATGGATTTCACCGGGGACCTGAATGCGCCGGAACGACCTGCGCCCCCCGAATGGTTGCCTCTTTCTGTTATTGAATATACCGACGGCGTTTTCGCCGGGAATGACGCCAGCAGCGACATGGCAATTATTGAAAAACTGGGCGAACTCCCCGCGCCACTGCAAGTAACGGCTCGCCAGCAGAGTACTTATATGAATGTTGGCAATCCGCAACTGGCGCGAATTGCGGCGTTCGTTGTGAACAATCATCCGTTGCGCACGTTGGACGAAATCGAGTTGATGGCCACCGTGCCGACAGCGCTTGAAACCGAACGCAAAAAAGGCGAAGAGACTGCAGATTACATCGTGAATCTGGTGGTTCCGTTCAAAAAGTGCATCGAGGATTTGTCTTCCGGAGAGCACAACAAGGTCGTAGACGGTATCTACGGTTGCGTCATGGACGCCATGGCGTTGGGCGGGGCATTCGTGGGGGCGGGCGCCAAAGCGCTGAGCATCTCGTCGAAGGCGATCTCCCTGTCGTCCAAAGGCGCCCGTCTGACCAAACTGGCCTTTGTCACCTCCATTTCCCTCTTCAACCCCGTGGATGATGTGCCAACGGTGTTTTATGGTGCCGGCAAACTCATCCATAAGGGCGCGTTACGTTTCAGCAGTCAGGCTGAAGCGCTTCTTGGACTGGCGAAGTCCCAGTTGGGCAGACTCCATGGCAGCCACAAATCCTATGACCTGCTCCGCGCCGCCAGTCACGTCCACACCGGACAGGGTAGCTGGCGGCCACGTGGTGCAGTGGGTGAGACCCTGTCAGTGGTGGCCGCGCGCAACCAACTCCAATGGTATGCCCTCGACCGCCTGGGCAAAGCCTGGGGGCCCAAACTGGACCACTTTGCCTACGTGTCGCCTGTCGGCTTGCCGCGCCCAACCAAGACATTGCCTGTCAGTTACACCCGACAGTTCATTGAACAAAGTCTGCCGCGAGCCCGGACTAAAATCGAAAACGCAATCAATGCCTTGATCCACCGTGATTTTGAGGCGCAGCGCACGCTGGTCGCGAGGCTGCTGATGGGAAGCGATTCGAATGAAGCAATCAATCAGTTATTGAATTATTTGAGAGCGGTCAGGGCGGACTTCGCGGGCGTTTCCATCAGTAACTTCGTCCTTGATCCACTCAAGGACACCCACCACATTGCCGCTTTCGACACGAACGCATACCAGCAGTGGAAAGGCGCAACCGGGCAATCCGACGCGAAGTTCGTTGAAATCTACACCGTCAATCTCAACCGTCACTTCATCGGCCAGGGTTTCAACCTTGACGTCGTCGCAGACGACTTGATCCATGAGCTGTTTCACGGACCTGCGCAGATCGGTGATGTCGCCTATGCCCGCGACGCCGGCAACGTTGGGGGTAGCCAGTCGCTGGACGTGGCGTCGCTGTTGAACCTGGCCTCCGGACAGCTTGCGGTGACAGATGGAGGCATTGCCCGTCACGCCCGTGCCAAAGCCTTTGAAAACGCCGACTCACTGGCAGTGGTCACTTCGCTGCTGAGCCAGTTGTACACCGACGAAGGCGGGTTTGACCGCAACATGTCCCTCCTGCGGAGCACGCTGGAAGCAAACCCCGAACGTGCGATTGTCGATCCGGTGCTGATCACGCTGAACAAACCCGTGACTGCGCAGAGGTTTGCACAGGGCACGGCAGCCCCGGCCCGAGCGTTCGATCGAACCGTTTAAAAAGCCAGTTCCGGCCGATCCCGAAATTGCTCCAGCGCCTCGGGATTGGCCAACGCATCGGTGTTCTTCACCTTCTGCCCATGCACCACGTTCCGCACCGCCAGCTCGACGACCTTGCCGCTGATGGTCCGTGGGATATCGGTCACCGCGACAATCTTCGCCGGTACATGCCGGGGTGTGGTGTTGGCGCGGATGACCTGGCGGATCTGCTGCTGCAAAGCTTCATCCAGTTCGACGCCGTCGCGCAACTTCACGAACAGCACCACCCGCACGTCATCCTGCCATTGCTGACCAATGGCCACGCTGTCCAGCACCTGTGGGACCTTCTCCACCTGACGATAGATTTCCGCGGTACCGATGCGCACGCCGCCCGGGTTGAGCACCGCGTCCGAGCGGCCGTGGATCATCATCGCGCCGTGGAGCAGCTGTTCGGCGTAATCGCCCTGGGCCCAGACGCCGGGGAACTGGCTGAAATATGAAGCGTGCAGCTTCTCTTGCTGCGGGTCGTTCCAGAAACCAATGGGCATCGCCGGGAAGTGCCGGGTACAGACCAGTTCACCTTTCTCGCCGATCACAGGCTTGCCGTCGTCATTCCAGACTTCGACCGCCATGCCCAGGCTTTTGCCTTGGATTTCGCCGCGACGCACGGGCTCAAAAGGATTGCTGTTCACAAAGCACGAAACGATGTCGGTACCACCGGACATCGAGGCCAGGCACAGGTCGCTCTTGAGGTCGCGATACACGTAGTCGTAACTCTGCGGCGACAGCGCGGAACCGGTGCAAAGCAGGGTTTTCAGGCTGCTCAGGTCATGGCTTTCGCGCGGTTTGATCCCATGGGTTTCCAGGGTGGCGAGAAATTTTGGACTGGTGCCGAAGACGCTGATGCGTTCATCGTCGATCAGGTCGATCAAACGCCGGGGGTCCGGATGGAACGGCGAGCCGTCGTACAGCACCACTGCACTGCCCACGGCCAGGGCAGAGACCAGCCAGTTCCACATCATCCATCCGCACGTCGTGTAGTAGAACAAACGGTCGCCGGGGCCGAGATCGCAATGCAGGCCGTGTTCCTTGACGTGTTGCAGCAACACGCCGCCGGTGCTGTGGACGATGCATTTCGGCACGCCGGTGGTGCCACTGGAGTAGAGAATGTACAGCGGATGGGCGAACGGCACGGGGACGAAATCCGGCTCGCCACCGATGTCGTAAAAATCATCCCACAGCGTCACGTTGGCTCGGGTGTGGAACTGTTCGATGCGTGCCTGTGGTCGGGCATAGGGCACCAGGATCAACTGTTGCAAGGATGGCAGGCGTTCGAGGATTTCATTGACCTTGGCGGTCTGATCGATGTCCTTGCCGGCGTAGCGGTAACCGGCGCAGGTGATGAGCACTTTCGGTTCGATCTGGCCGAAGCGGTCGATGACGCCCTGGGTGCCGAAGTCCGGTGATGAGCAGGACCAGATCGCCCCCAGGCTGGTGGTGCCGAGCATGGCCACCAGAGTTTGCCAGGTATTGGGCATGCACGCGGCGACACGGTCGCCGAGGCCGACGCCAGCGGCTTTCAGACTGTTTTGAAAACCGGCGACATGCTCGGCGAGTTCCGCCCAGGTCAGGTGTTCACGCTGGCCGTTCTCGCCAATCGCAATGATCGCCACGGCATCGTCGCGACGGCGCAGCAGGTGCTCGGCGAAATTCAGGGTGGCGCCTGGGAACCACTCGGCGCTGGGCATTTGCGCGCCTTCCACCAGCACTGCGTCCGGCTGATCGTGGAAACGGATGTCGAAGAAGTCGACGATCGCCTGCCAGAAAGCTACGCGCTGATCGATGGACCATTGGTGCAGGGCGGGGTAGTCGTCGAGGTGAATGTGGTGCCGTTTAATGATGAAGCGCCGAAAGGCCTCCATGCGGGTTTTGCTGATGCGCTCGGCGCTGGGTTGCCAGAGGATGTCGGACATGGCTTGCCTCTTCTTCTATTTTCAGATTCATTCGCGGGCAAGCCTCGCTCCTACAGGTTTTGCGTCGAGCCACAAATCCGGCTGCAACCACAAAACCTGTGGGAGCGAGGCTTGCCC
>NZ_JASCOM010000075.1:0-24563 GCF_029959925.1 Pseudomonas sp. PS02303 | reverse complement strand
CGCGATGGCGGTGCTTCAGTCAACATACATGTGACTGACGCACCGCCATCGCGAGCAGGCTCGCTCCCACAGTTTTGATCCCACAGTTTTTGCGAGTACTTAAGCGTTACCGGCCAGTTTCATCCGAGCAGCCTGGGTGAAATCGAGCATCCGCTTCAACGGCCGAATCGCCTGCGGAATCAACGCCGGATCCACAAAGATCTCGTTCGTCCCCTCCTTCAAGCACTTCAGCGTGCGCTCAAGGGTGTTCATCGCCATCCACGGGCAATGCGCGCAACTGCGGCACGCTGCGCCGTTACCAGCCGTTGGGGCTTCGATGAAGACCTTGTCCGGGCACAGCTGCTGCATCTTGTAGAAGATGCCGCGATCGGTGGCGACGATCAGGGTCTTGTTCGGCAGGCTCTGTGCCGCCGCAATCAACTGACTGGTGGAACCGACGGCGTCCGCCAGTTCGATCACCGAGGTCGGCGACTCCGGGTGCACCAGAATCGCGGCGTCCGGGTACAGCGCCTTCATGTCTTCGAGCTGCTTGGACTTGAACTCTTCGTGAACGATGCAGGCACCGTCCCACAGCAGCATGTCCGCACCGGTCTGGCGCTGGATATAAGTGCCCAGATGCTTGTCCGGGCCCCAGATGATGGTTTCGCCGTTATCCATCAGGCTTTCGACGATCTCCAGCGCGCAGCTGGACGTTACCACCCAATCCGCCCGGGCTTTGACCGCCGCCGAGGTGTTGGCATACACCACCACCGTGCGTTCCGGATGCTGATCGCAGAACGCCGAAAACTCATCCACCGGGCAACCCAGGTCCAGCGAGCAGGTCGCTTCCAGGGTTGGCATGAGAATGCGTTTTTCAGGATTGAGGATTTTCGCGGTTTCGCCCATGAACTTCACACCGGCGACCAGCACAGTCTTGGCCGGGTGAGCACTGCCGAAGCGCGCCATCTCCAGTGAGTCGGAGACGCAACCACCGGTTTCTTCGGCCAGGGCCTGAATCACCGGATCGCAATAGAAGTGAGCAACCAGCACCGCGTCCTGAGCCTTGAGCTCGGCAGCGATGGCGGCACGGTAAAAAGCTTCCTCTTCAACGGTCAGCGGCTTGGGCTGCTTGGCGTCGAGGTGGGCTTGAACCAGAAGGCGTTCGGAAATTTGCGTCATGTTCGCAAGACCTGCAGGCGCTTTCGCGCGAAAGTCGAGTATACACCCGGCTCCGGACCCTTCAGGGTACCGCCGGGAGAGTGAGTATCATCAGGCACGGACATCGGTGAGGCTGCGCAAGGCTACAGAATATCCCGTGGATGCAAAAGATGATTCTGACCTGCGTCACGCGGTGCAACCCCGCGTTGAGCCGAGGTCAAATCGCGGACAAAAAAAAATCCGGAAATCCTCACTTGCGTGGGCCTTCCAGACTTTTAAAACTGCTACAAAAATGGTGGGTCGTGTGGGATTCGAACCTACGACCAATTGGTTAAAAGCCAACTGCTCTACCAACTGAGCTAACGACCCGCTGTGTGGTGGCGCGTATAATACTGATTTTTAAGGACTATTCAACACCTAATTTGAAATAAATCAAAAATAAGGTGTTGGGTCGCTCACGCCGGCCGCTGCAAAGCCTTCTGCACGCAGTCGGCAGCTGTCGCATTTGCCGCACGCACGACCATTATCGTCCGCCTGATAGCAGGAAACGGTCAGCCCGTAATCGACCCCCAGCTTCACGCCTGCCTGGACGATCTGTGCCTTGCTGAGGTTCTGCAGTGGCGCCTGGATGCGGAAGCCATTGCCCTCTACACCGGCCTTTGTCGCCAGATTGGCCATGCGCTCGAAGGACTCGATGAATTCGGGACGGCAGTCCGGGTAACCGGAGTAATCCACCGCGTTCACGCCGATGAAGATGTCGCGCGCGCCGAGCACTTCAGCCCAACCCAGCGCCAGAGACAGAAACACCGTGTTGCGCGCCGGCACATAAGTGACTGGAATGCCTTCCCCCAGCTCTTCAGGAATGTCGATGCTGCTGTCGGTCAGTGCCGAGCCGCCCATACCGTTCAAATTGAGGCCGATCACCTTGTGCTCGACCACGCCCAGGTCGCGGGCGACTCGTTCTGCGGCGTGCAACTCTGCTTGAGACCGCTGACCGTAATCGAAGCTCATGGTGTAGCAGCTGTAGCCTTCAGCACGGGCCATGGCCACGACCGTCGCGGAGTCGAGACCGCCGGACAGCAGGATGACCGCACGTTTTTCAGCAGTGTTCAGTTGTTCAGTCATCTCAGCGCCCCGGCTCGTCATTCCAAAGATATTTATGCAGCTGCAATTGCAGACGCACTGGCAGGTTGTCCGCCACCACCCAGTCAGCCAGATCCCGCGCATTCAGGTCATGGTGGCTTGGCGAAAACAGCACTTCGCCCGCACGCGTGTCCAGGCCGTACTGAATCAGCTTGGACACCGCCCAGTCGTAGTCTTCCCGCGAGCAGATGACAAACTTCACCTGGTCGTTGGGCGTGAGCAGTTCGATGTTTTCGTAACGGTTGCGGTGTGCTTCTTTCGAACCCGGGGTTTTCAGGTCGACGACCCGACTGACCCGCGGATCGACCGCCGAGATGTCGAGCGCGCCGCTGGTCTCCAGCGACACTTCGTAACCGGCGTCACACAACTGCTTGAGCAACGGGATGGCATTGGGTTGCGCCAGCGGCTCGCCACCGGTGACACAGACGTAACGCGGACGGAAACCGGCCACTTGCTCGAGGATGTCGTCGAGGGGGCGAATGGTGCCGCCGGTGAACGCGTAGGCGCTATCACAGTATTGGCAACGCAATGGGCAACCGGTCAGGCGCACAAAAACTGTGGGCAGCCCGGCAGTCCGCGTTTCACCCTGCAACGAGTAGAAAACTTCGGTGATTCTCAATGTGTCTTGCATAGTCGCCACGGGCATAACAGCTAAACAGGCTGTCCGCCTCCGTCAGGCACTTCAAGGAACCCCGCCAACGCGCAGATCCCAAAAAGCGTGTTTCAGAAAAAGGGCGTGAATTCTAACGAAAAAACCCGCGACAGGCGCGGGTTTCTTCAAAACGGGTCAAGCGGCCCTTACATTTTTTGCAGATCACGCTGGGCCAGCTGCGCAGCGGAAGTGCCCGGATACTGGGACACAACCTGTTGCAGAATGCCTTTGACCTTGTCGGTGTGACCGAGGCGGCGTTCTACATCAGCCAGCTTGTACAGCGAATCAGGCACTTTGGGGTGCTTGGGGTATAGCTGCGAAACCTTGGCAAATGCCTGACCTGCACCTTGCAGATCGCCTTTGGCCAAATTGACTTCGCCCAACCAGTATTGGGCATTGCCCGCGTACTGGCTGTTCGGGTACTTGCGCAGGAATGCGGCAAAAGCCTGACTGGCCTTGTCGAAGTCCTTGGCTTTGATCAGGTCGAAGGCTGCATCGTAATACAGTTTTTCCTTCGCCGGATCAGCCGGTTCGCTACCCGCAGCAGGTGCTTGAGCGGCGGTCGCTCCTGCACCTGCGCCAGCGGCGGCACCGGGGGCATTCAAACTGCCACCGGTGGAAGAATTATCAGGAGTCGCGGCTGGTGCAACGCCGGTTCCTATGCGCCGATCAAGATCCTGATATCGCTCCAGGCTCTCTTGCTTCATGCGCGCTACATCATTCTGCAGAACTTCGATCACACCCTGTTGGCGTGAAATCTGCTCCTGCATGGATTGCAATTGGTTGAACAGCTCGCCCTGTGCCGAGACAGGGGTCGAAACCCCTCCCCCGGCATAGGCGCCGTTCGTACCGTAACCCGCAGGCGGATTGCTACTCCCGCTATTGTTATAGCCGGAGTCGTTATCGACCACAGGAACCGCAGCCCACACCGCGAGCGGTGCGAGGCTGAGAGCCAAAACAGTTACAGCACGACGGCACGTTCGCATGACGAATTACTTACGCAGTTCGACGCGACGGTTTTGAGCCCAGGACTGCTCGTCGTTGCCGGTAGCAACTGGACGCTCTTCGCCGTAGGAAACCAGTTCCAGCTGAGCTGGGGAAACACCTTGCAGTACCAGGTAACGCTGAACGGCTTTCGCACGACGCTCGCCCAGTGCCATGTTGTACTCACGAGTACCACGTTCGTCGGTGTTGCCTTCCAGAACAACGCGAGCGCCGTTTGCTTTCAGGTCTTTGGCGTGAACGTCCAGAGCGCGCATGGCTTCTGGCTTCAGGTCCGAGCTGTCGTATTCGAAGTAGAAGGTAGTGATTGCGCGCAGAGCAGCTTCTTCGCTCAGGGAGCCATCAACGGCACCAGTGTTAGCGCCGTAACCAGCGTTTGGATCAACAGCGCCTTCACCGGCATTGTCGCCGCCTTTGGACGAGCAACCTACAGCTACAGCCATGGCCAGAGCCAGCGCAGCAAATTTACCAAACTTCAGCATTTCCATCGTGAAACTCCTAATGAACCCCAGTGTGTTAAGTAAAACGTGTAGCGCCGCGTCAGTTCAGGTAAGGGGACCAGGAAGGTTCTCTGACTTCGCCTTGTGCGGTAGGAAGCGGGAGCCTTACGCGTCCATTAATGGACACGAGCATCAAGACTCCCCGGCCCTGCTGGCGGGTGGCGTAGATTACCATGGTGCCGTTGGGCGCAACAGTAGGCGACTCGTCCAGAGTGCTATCAGTGAGGATCTTTACACTACCGCGCTGCAAATCCTGGGCCGCCACCTTGAAATTAGTGAAGCCATCCTGGCGGTGAATCATCACCAGGGTCTTTTCATCAGCCGAAAGTTTAGGGTTGGCGTTGTAGTTACCAATAAAGGTCACGCGTTCCGCACCGCCACCACCGACGCTGGTTTTGTAGATCTGTGGCTTGCCGCCACGGTCGGAGGTGAAGTAGATGGTCGAACCATCCTTGCCCCAGAACGGTTCGGTGTTGATGCCGGGACCATTGGTGACGCGAGAGATCTGACGCGAGCCCAGGTTCATCACGTAGATGTCCGGGTTACCGTCTTTCGACAGTACGAATGCCAGGCGATTGCCATCCGGCGACCAGGCAGGCGCGCCATTGAGGCCTTCGAAGTTGGTGATCTGCTCACGGCGACCGGTGTCGATGTTCTGCATGAAGATACGCGGACGCTTCTGCTCGAACGAAACGTAAGCGATGCGCTTGCCGTCCGGTGCGAAACGCGGCGACAGGATCGGCTCGCGCGATTGCAGCAGAGTCACGGCGCGGGCACCGTCATAGTCCGAGCGTTGCAGCGTGTAGCGCGTGTTCTTCTCGGAGAAACGTTCGGCCGTCACGTACAGCAGGCGTGTCGAGAACGCACCTTTGATACCGGTGAGTTTTTCGAACGACTGATCGGCGATGTAGTGCGCCATGTCACGCAGTTGATCGACGCTGCCCGACACGCTGCCGGTCAGCACTTGCTGTTCGGTGGCGACGTTGAACAGAGCGTATTGAACCTGCAGGCGACCGCCCGCTGGAACGATGCTGCCGACCATAATGTACTGAGCGTTGATCGCCTTCCAGTCACGGAAAATGATTTCGCTGGCCTGGCTCGGCTGGCTGATCATGTTCTGCTTTGGAATCGGCGCGTAGTAACCCGAGTTGCGCAGGTCGTTGCCGATGATTTCGGCCATGTCATCCGGCAGCACGGTGCCGCCCTGGAAACCGAATGGCACTACGGCAATTGGAGTTGCCTGGGAGCTACCACTGCTGACCAGGATATTTTTTTCATCTGCTGTGGCCAGTCCTGCAAAGCAGAACATGACGACAAGCAGTCCTCGAAGAAGGTTTCTCACAAGGCTAGATCCTCAGGTGTGAATGTCATCTTGAATGAACGATAGGGTGCGAAATCAGCTGGCTTCAGACCCTGCATTTCGGTCAATCGACCAATATTTTTTACCGCCGCTACCGCTGAACTGTCGAACGGTACATCACCGCTGGACTTGGCAACCGATACGCCGGAGATTGTTCCATCAGGCAGCATGTTGATTTGCAGAATCACTTTCATGCCCTTGCGGGCCGACGGTGGCTGCGCCCAACCTTCGGAAGCACGCGAGCGAATCAAATCGTCGAAGTTACCCGCGACTTCATCACCCGTTTCATCCGCCAAGGCCTGCTGACGCTCCGTCGTGTCGGAAAGCAGATCGGCCAGGGCCTGAGCTTTTTTCTCATCGACGGATTTACGCGCCGCTTCCTGCGATTTTTTCTTCGCAGCATCGGCAGCAGCTTTCTTCTTCGCGTCTTCGGCGACTTTCTTCTTCGCCTCTTCAGCTTCGGATTTCTTCTTGGCGTCTTCCGCGGCTTTCTTCTTCGCGTCTTCGACAATCTTTTTCTTGGCTTCTTCAGCGGCCGCTTTCTTGGCCTCTTCTTCAGCCGCTTTCTTGGCTTCTTCTTCAGATTTCTTCTTGGCTATATCAGCCAATTGTTTCTCTTCGGCCTTTTTGGCTTCGGCGGTCTTCTTCGCTTCATCGGCTTTCTTGGCTTCATCAGCCTTTTTTGCCTCTTCCGCTTTCTTGGTCTCGTCGGCCTTCTTGGATTCTTCGGCTTTTTGAGCCGCATCTTCCTTCTTTTGTTCCGCGGCCTTGATCGCTTCCTGTTCGATCTTTTTCTGTTCCATCTGTTCGACTTCGGTCTGACGCGCGGCGGATTTCTTCGCCTCACCCGCAATCTTCTGATTGGTCTGGGTGGTCGCCTGACTTTTCGATTTCAGTTGGTACAAGGTCGCCTGGACAATCGGCTTGGCCGGCGGCAACTCCGGTGTGAAGGCGAAACTGACGAACAGCATGCCGAACACCAGCACGTGCAAGACAATCGCCAGGACACTAGGCCAGAAGTAGCTTTCCGAGGCGGACGGCTCTCGCATTTGCTGCATCAGGGTGCCTCGGTAATCAAGCCAACATTACCGACCCCGGCTTTCTGCAACCCGCCCATGGCGCCCATCACGGAACCGTAATCGACGGTCTTGTCACCGCGGATGAACACCTGGGTGCGCTTGCCGCCTTCAGTACCGGCGCGAATGATCTTGGTCACCGCGTCAGTCATCTGCGGCAAGGTCATGGCCTTGTCCTGTTGCTTTTCAGTGTCGACTTCGCTGCCAAGGTTCCAGTAGTAGGTCTTGTCAGCCTTGATCGAAATGGTCAGGACCTGGGTGTTGTTGTCCTGCGGCAAGGCTTCGCTGGAAACCTTGGGCAGATCAACTTTCACGCCCTGATTGAGCATCGGAGCGGTCACCATGAAGATGACCAGCAGCACCAGCATCACGTCGATGTAAGGCACCACGTTCATCTCGGCAACCGGCTTGCGCTTTTTGCGAGCTCGAGCGATTAAAGCCATTGGAAATTACCTGCTTATTCTTCGCTGGTGTGCACTTTGCGGTGCAGGATCGCCTGGAATTCATCGGCGAAGGTGTAGTAACGGCCCAGCAGGGTTTCACTGCGAGCAGCGAAACGGTTGTAAGCGATAACGGCCGGGATGGCTGCGAACAGGCCGATCGCGGTAGCAATCAGTGCTTCGGCGATACCCGGAGCCACGGTGGCCAGGGTCGCTTGCTGGGCAGTGGCCAGGCCACGGAAGGAGTTCATGATCCCCCAGACCGTACCGAACAGACCGATGTACGGGCTGACGGAACCGACGGTAGCGAGGAACGGCAGGCTCTGTTCGAGCTTTTCTTCTTCGCGGGAAATGGCGACGCGCATGGCACGGGCCACTCCTTCCATGACCGCTTCCGGGTCAACGCCTGGCTGCTGACGCAGACGGGAGAATTCCTTGAAACCGGCACGGAAGATCTGCTCGACGCCCGAATCCGGGTCCGGGTTGCTACCGGCCTGACGGTAGAGTTTGGACAGGTCGATGCCGGACCAGAAGCGCTCTTCAAAGCTCTCCAGGGCACGTCGACCGGCGCGCAGCAGGTTGCTGCGCTGAAAGATCATGATCCATGAGGTCACCGATGCGGCTACCAGGATCAGCATTACCAGTTGCACCACGATACTGGCATTGCTGACCAGGCTCCACATGGAGGAATGGTCGACGACGTTAGCTTCCACGCTTTATCTCCTGCTTTGAGTGTGTACCCGCGCCGCTCACGTCGGCAAAGGCCGCACGTAGAGCTTCGGGAATGGCCCGGGGTTTTAAACTTTCAGTGCGCACACAGGCCACCAGAAACTGCCCTTCGCAGAGCAGCGCATTATCCGTGGCTCGCCTGACCTGCTGTTTGAAGCGCAGGCTGACACGGTTCAATTCGATTACTTCAGCGCTTACCAGAAGTTCGTCGTCCAGTCGCGCCGGCGCGTGATAACGCGCTTCGCTGGAATGCACGACAAACAACAGGTCCTCTCCTGCCAGCTGGGACTGGGCAAAGCCCAGATCCCGGAGCCGCTCGGTTCGAGCCCGTTCCATAAACTTGAGGTAATTGACGTAATACACGATGCCGCCCGCATCGGTGTCCTCGTAATAAACGCGACAACGAAGTGCGAAAGGCTCAAGCCCGTTTTGCGCGCGCATACTCTAGTGCTTACTCCTCAGGTTGCCAATCCGGCCAGGCAACTGTTTTTCATTGATTCGCGGCTTTCTGGCAAAAGCACGGTCCTAGGACCGCGCAAATCCCGAATAAATCGGCCCGAAAGGTGATTAATCGTCTACCGCATCGAGGAACTCGTCTACAACGGGCATCTCGCCCAATCGTGACGGAATGTTTAAACCGAAGTGCAGATACGCGTGCCGAGTGACCACTCGCCCCCGCGGCGTGCGCATGATGTAGCCCTGCTGGATCAAATATGGCTCCAGCACGTCTTCAATGGTGTGACGCTCTTCGCTGATCGCTGCGGCCAGACTGTCCACACCCACCGGCCCACCGTCGAACTTCTCGATCATGGTCAACAGCAGGCGCCGGTCCTGGTGATCGAAGCCACGCTCGTCGACGTCCAGCAGGTTCAAGGCCAGGTCGGCGATCGGTTTGGTGATGTGGCCCTTGGCACGCACTTCGGCGAAATCCCGAACCCTGCGCAACAAACGGTTGGCGATCCGCGGCGTGCCACGGGCACGACGGGCGATCTCAAAGGCGCCCTCCGGGTCCAGCGGCAAGCCGAGGATGTTCGCCGAACGACTGACAATCGTCGCCAGGTCGGCGGTGTTGTAGAACTCCAGGCGCTGGACGATGCCAAAGCGGTCGCGTAACGGGTTGGTCAGCATGCCGGCCCGCGTCGTCGCCCCCACCAGGGTGAACGGCGGCAGATCCAGTTTGATCGAGCGCGCAGCCGGCCCTTCACCAATCATGATGTCGAGCTGGAAATCTTCCATGGCCGGGTACAGCACTTCCTCGACGATCGGCGAGAGCCGATGGATTTCATCGATAAACAGCACGTCGTGGGGCTCAAGGTTGGTCAACAGCGCCGCCAGATCACCCGGGCGCTCAAGCACCGGGCCCGAAGTGCTCTTGATCGACACGCCCATTTCCTGGGCGATGATGTTGGCCAGGGTGGTTTTACCCAGACCCGGCGGGCCGAAAATCAGCGTGTGATCCAGGGACTCGTTACGCCCGCGTGCGGCCTGGATGAACAACTCCATTTGCTCGCGAACGGTCGGCTGGCCAATGTACTCGGCCAGGCTGACGGGGCGAATCGCCCGGTCCTGGACTTCCTCGCGGTCGCGAGGGCCGGGCGTGGCGGCAATCAGACGATCAGCTTCAATCACTTAGATCATTCCCTTCAGGGCACGACGAATCATGTCTTCACTGCTCAAACCTTTCTCCTTGATCGCGGAAATCGCCTTGCTGGCTTCCTGCGGCTTGTAGCCCAGGGATATCAGCGCGCTGACCGCGTCATTTTCGGCGGTGGCAACCGGCGCCACATCAGGCCCGCCCGGCTGGTTCGGCACCAGGGCGAACATCGCCGGCACGGTTTCCCAAGCCTTGAACCGGTCCTTGAGTTCCACCAGTAAACGCTCGGCCGTCTTTTTGCCCACGCCCGGCACCTTGGTCAGCGCCGAGGTGTCCTGGGATTGCACGCAACGGACCAGCTCATCCACTTCCAGGCTCGACATCAATGCCAGGGCCAATTTCGGCCCCACACCATTGAGACGGATCAACTCGCGAAAAAAGTCTCGCTCACGCTTGCCGAAGAAGCCATAGAGTAACTGCGCGTCTTCACGTACGACCAAATGGGTGTGCAAGGTCAGTGGTTCACCGACCGACGGCAAGCGATAGAGCGTGGTCATGGGCACTTCCAGCTCATACCCCAGACCGTTTACATCCAGAATCAGGTGCGGCGGCTGTTTCTCAGCCAGTGTGCCGCGCAAGCGTCCAATCACGTTTCAGATCCTTGAGCGTTGGCCAGATCAATGACTGGCGACTGACAGAACAAGGGGTTTGCGCCGACAACACAGGCGCAAAACCCTCATTCGCTAAAAATGATTGCTGATGCTATCAGAGACGCAGGCGCCCGCCACGACTGCGTGCCGTTCCCAGGCCATGGGGCAACAGGCTGGAACGGGTATGCGCGTGGCAAATGGCAATGGCCAGGGCATCCGAAGCATCGATTTGCGGCTTGCTGGTCAATTTCAGCATGTGCATGACCATCATCTGCACTTGCTCTTTATTGGCGGCACCGGTGCCGGTCACTGCTTGTTTGACCTGGGTTGCGGTGTACTCAGCGATTTCCAGGCTTTCTTCGGCACCCGCCACGATCGCGGCGCCCCGGGCCTGACCAAGCTTGAGGGCAGAATCGGCATTGCGCGCCATAAAGACTTTTTCGATGCCCATGGTCACCGGGCAGTAGGTCTGGATGACTTCACGCACACCGCGATAGACGATTTGCAGACGCTCATGCAGTTCGCCGGACCCGGTGCGAATGCAGCCCGACGCCACATACACGCAACCACGCCCGGTATCGCGTACCACGCCATAACCGGTGATGCGCGAACCGGGGTCGATACCAAGAATTAAAGTCATAACGCCTGCAGCTCAAAAATGATGCCTGCCGGCAATTGCTTGCTCGGCGTAAAGGCAGAAGCCGGACATGCCTGGCGGTAAAACATCACCGCCTGCACTTCCGGCTTCAAGAGTATTGCAGATCAATCAACCCAGCTGTGCGGCCACCGACTCTGGAATATCCGCGTTGGAGTAGACGTTCTGCACGTCATCCAGGTCTTCAAGCATGTCGATCAGCTTGAGCACCTTCTCGGCGCCTTCCAGGTCCAGTTCAGCGCTGGTGGTCGGCAGCATCACGATTTCCGCATCATCACCTTTGAAACCTGCCGCTTCCAGCGCGTTACGCACGGAGTAGAAGCCGGCGAACGAGGTGAACACGTCAATCGAACCGTCTTCATGGGTGACCACGTCATCGGCGTCAGCTTCCATGGCCGCTTCCATCAGCGCGTCTTCATCGACACCTGGCGCGTAGGAAATCTGCCCCTTGCGCTCAAACAGATAAGCCACCGAACCGTCGGTCCCCAGGTTGCCACCGCACTTGCTGAACGCATGGCGAACAGCAGCTGCGGTGCGGTTACGGTTATCGGTCATGCACTCGACCATCACCGCCACGCCACCCGGGCCGTAGCCTTCGTAGGTCAGTTCGACCATGTCGTCGGTATCGGCTGCACCGGCACCGCGGGCGACTGCGCGATCAATGATGTCGCGGCTCATGTTCGCACCAAGCGCCTTGTCCAGCGCCAGGCGCAGGCGCGGGTTGGAACCCGGATCACCGCCGCCCTGACGGGCCGCAACGGTCAGCTCACGAATCCACTTGGTGAAAATCTTGCCCTTCTTGGCATCCTGACGTTCTTTGCGGTGCTTGATGTTCGCCCACTTGGAATGACCCGCCATATCTCGCTCCGAATTTCTCTTTGAAACATCGCCCGCCGCGCACGTTGTGTCGGCCAGCAACAAAAAATCTCGACCTAAAGAAAAGGCGCATCCCGGAAGGATGCGCCTTTGCGGTCAGCTTTACTCAGCCTTTGGTGTTTCGCGCAGACGAATGTGCAGTTCGCGCAATGCCTTGGCATCTACAGCACCCGGTGCCTGAGTCATGACGTCAGCCGCGCTCTGGGTTTTCGGGAAAGCGATCACTTCACGAATCGACTGGGCGCCGGTCATCAGCATGACCAGACGGTCCAGGCCGAAAGCCAGGCCACCGTGCGGCGGCGCGCCGTATTTCAGGGCGTCGAGCAGGAAGCCGAACTTCTCTTCCTGTTCCGCTTCATTGATACCCAACAGGCGGAACACGGTCTGCTGCATTTCCTTGCGGTGGATACGGATCGAACCGCCACCCAGCTCGGTGCCGTTCAGAACCATGTCGTAGGCACGGGACAGAGCGATCGCCGGGTTGGCTTCCAGTTCTTCCGGGGTGCACTTCGGCGCGGTGAACGGGTGGTGCAAGGCGGTGAAGCTGCCGTCGTCGTTCTCTTCGAACATCGGGAAGTCGACAACCCACATCGGCGCCCACTTGCAGGTCAGCAGGTCCAGGTCGTTGCCGACCTTGATCCGCAGCGCGCCCAGGGCTTCGCTGACGATCTTGGCTTTGTCGGCGCCGAAGAACACGATGTCGCCATCGACCGCGCCAACACGATCGAGGATCACGTTGAGGTTGGCTTCAGGGATGTTCTTGACGATTGGCGACTGCAGGCCTTCAACACCTTTGGCGCGCTCGTTGACCTTGATGTACGCCAGGCCCTTGGCACCGTAGATGCCGACGAACTTGGTGTAGTCGTCGATCTGCTTGCGCGGCATGCTCGCAGCGCCTGGAACGCGCAGGGCGGCAATACGGCACTTCGGGTCGTTGGCCGGGCCGCTGAACACCTTGAAGTCGACGTCTTTCAGCTGGTCTTCAACGTCAACCAGTTCCAGCGGGTTGCGCAGGTCAGGCTTGTCGGAACCGTAACGACGCATGGCTTCTTCGAAGGTCATGTGCGGGAAGTCGCCGAACTCCAGGTCCAGCACTTCCTTGAACAGGTTGCGGATCATTTGTTCGGTGATGGCCATGATCTCTTTTTCATCGAGGAAGCTGGTCTCGATGTCGATCTGGGTGAATTCCGGCTGACGGTCGGCGCGCAGGTCTTCGTCGCGGAAGCACTTGGCAATCTGGTAGTAACGGTCGAAGCCGGCGACCATCAACAGTTGTTTGAACAGCTGCGGCGATTGCGGCAAGGCGAAGAAGCTACCGGCGTGGGTACGGCTCGGCACCAGGTAGTCGCGAGCGCCTTCTGGCGTGGCACGGGTCAGGATCGGCGTCTCGACGTCGAGGAAGCCGTTTTCGTCGAGGAAGCGACGGATGCTGGTGGTCATGCGCGAACGCAGACGCAGCTTCTCGAGCATTTCCGGGCGACGCAGGTCGAGGAAGCGATAGCGCAGGCGGGTTTCTTCACCGACGTCGGAGAACTCGTTCAGCGGGAACGGCGGGGTTTCCGACTCGTTCAGCACTTCCAGTTCATAGCCCAGCACTTCGATCATGCCCGACGCCATGTTGGCGTTGGTGGCACCCGCCGGACGCAGGCGAACCTTGCCGGTGATCTTCACGACGTATTCGCTGCGCACGCGATCGGCGGCGGCGAAGCTCTCGGCGCGGTCCGGGTCGAAAACCACCTGGGCCAGACCATCACGATCACGAATATCGAGGAAAATCACCCCACCGTGGTCACGGCGACGGTGCACCCATCCGCAAAGGGTAATTTCCTGGCCTTCCAGGGCTTCGTTCAGTTGGCCGCAATAATGGCTGCGCATCATGGTAGTGGTTTCACTTCTCGTAATCGAAATTCGGTTGGAGGCCTTGCAGGTGTTGCAAGAGCTCGCGCGTGTCGTTCAACTCAGGTTCCAGACCTTAGTCAGCTTTGTCGCCGCCGGCCAGATTCTTCTTGGAACCGGTCTTGAAATCGGTTTCGTACCAGCCGGTGCCGCTCAGGCGGAAGCCCGGCATGGACAGCATCTTTTTAAGCTCTGGCGCCTGGCAGGCAGGGCAGTCGACCAGCGGTGCTGCGCTGATCTTTTGAATGGCTTCCAACTGATGACCACAGGAAGCACATTGATAGTCGTACATCGGCATGGGGGTTGTCTCGGCGATCAGATTGCTACCGCGCACGCTGGGTTTTGCGGCAAAGAGCGGGATTATATCCATTAAATGCAGCCTGTGCAGCCGTAAGACTGCACAGACTGACACTCTGTCCGATCACCTGCGTGGCTAGGGCATTGCGACGCTGCCCCCTTCTTTCAGGCTGTGCACGACGCAGACAACCCGCACCAGCCCGGTAAAGTTCTTGACCCCGCCATGACGCAAGTGCACTTCGCGATCCACATGGGACAGCAGCGCACTGACCGTACAACAATTGACCTTGGCCATATCGCCCAGAATATCCCAGTACACCTGCTCAAGCCGCAAGCAGGTGGCAAAGCCGTTCAACCGCACCGACCGGGATAAAGGCCGGGCCAGCCCCATATCAAATTCGCTGACAAATGGATCAATCCTTATCTCCTTGACCGGACTGACCCTCCCCTCGCTTCGCCTGTCTTCGTAATCCATATCGTTGACACTCCTTTGTCATCCTTGCCTTCTGTAAGAGCACTCTCCGTGGCCCTATAAAAGCGCAGGCGCAAAGGTATATCCAGATGACTTTATGACCATCGACGTAGGATAAGCCAACAACTGAAGGGCGATCATGGAGAGCGTCCTAGGCCGGCTATTTTCCTACGCCGCCAGACGATTTTTAACGAGCTTAAAAGCGATTTGAAGAAGGCAAAAGACCGCGAATAACACCCGACGGGCGTCATTCGCGTAGTGACGATATTACTGATCCAGCAGAGACCGCAGCATCCATGCGGTTTTTTCGTGGACTTGCATGCGCTGGGTCAGCAGGTCAGCCGTCGGCTCGTCGCTGACTTTTTCCAGCAGCGGAAAGATTCCGCGGGCGGTACGGGTGACCGCCTCTTGCCCATCGACAAGCTGCTTGATCATGTCTTCAGCGCTCGGCACACCAGCTTCTTCTTTAATAGAAGACAGCCGCTCATAAATCGAATAGGCGCCGGGGGCAGGAAACCCGAGGGCGCGAATGCGCTCGGCAATCGAATCGACGGCCAGGGCCAACTCGTTGTATTGCTCCTCGAACATCAGGTGCAGGGTCCGAAACATGGGACCTGTGACGTTCCAATGAAAGTTATGGGTTTTCAAATACAGCACATAAGTGTCCGACAGCAGACGCGAAAGCCCGTCAACGATGGACTTGCGGTCCTCTTCACTGATACCGATATCGATTGCCATGTTTTTCCCCTAAAGGTGATGAGTTCATCCAACAGGTGCAGGACCACTCTAGCAAGCCTGCCACCCCCTCGCCGCCCGGGATTGCACAATAACCTGCGACAAATCGCCCCGCGAAGCACCGCTGGACTGCCTGATTTGAGTAGCTGCAGGCTTTGCTGTTAAATAGACCGTGCGTCGCGACCGCCTATTTTTCGGGGGCTGCGCATAGGCTGGTACCGGGTACGTGTCCAACGCCTCTTATTGTTCTGAAGCGAACCGTGCTCCATCAGCTCTTCCTTGTGATCCGTCTTAACGTGAGTTAATCAAAATGTTGAAAATCGTCCACCTGCTAATGGGCGCAGCAGCTTTGCTGCTGTCCTTCATCCCTAGCCTGCAACCCGAAGCTGCTCCTTACCTGCAACAACCCGCTGCGCTGTACCTGGCCTTTTTCGGCCTGCTTAACCTGACCCTCGCTCCGGTTATCCCTTACTGGAACAAAGGTCCTCGTCACCAACTGCAAAACCTGGTCAGCGCCCTGCTGGTCCTGGCCGTCGTCCTGCAAACCCTGACGTTGCTCGCGCCGATGCCTGTCATCGCCGGTCAACCTGCCGTCCTGTTCAGCCTGGTGGCTGCACTGATCGCCGTTCTCCTGCACCTGGCTATCAGCTTCTACAAATCCTCGCCGGCCGCCGCCTCGCCAAGCTACGACATGAGCAACCGCGATACCGGCACCGTCAAGTGGTTCAACACCTCCAAAGGCTTCGGCTTTATTTCCCGTGATTCCGGCGATGATATTTTCGTGCATTTCCGGGCCATTCGTGGCGAAGGTCACCGTGTTCTGGTTGAAGGCCAGCGCGTGGAGTTCTCTGTCATGAATCGTGACAAAGGGCTGCAAGCCGAAGATGTGATCGCTGCATTACCGCGTCGCTGATTCAAGGCTAAAAAAAACCGCGAGCAGCTGAGCTGTTCGCGGTTTTTTATTGCCTGCGGTTTCAATAATGAGGCGGAGGTGCTTCTTCTTCGAAGGTTTCGAACTGCCCGGCCATTTCTTCCTGGCGCTTGAGCAATGCAGCCATCTGCAATTGCAGGCGTTCAACGGCGCGCTGCTGCGTTGCCAGCACATCACTCAATGACTGGATGGTGTCATCCTGAAACGCCAGTTGGCTCTCCAGATCGGTAACGCGATCTTCCAGGCTCATGATTCAACCCTCCAGAAACGTGAAATGTTCGGTTAACAGCAGACGCAGGCGCTCGCGAATGGCCGCAATTTGCGCTGCGCTGTAAGGCACGGCCGGGTGTTTGCCCCAGACCGGGGCTGGCCAGGCGGCGTCCTCACGCTTGCGCACAATGACATGCATGTGCAACTGACTGACGACATTACCCAGCGCCGCGACATTCAGCTTGTCGGCGTCGAACGAATCCTTGAGCAGTTCCGCCAGCGCGGTCGTTTCCTGCCACAGCTGCTGTTGATCTGCGACACCTAACTGAAATATCTCACTGATATCTTCACGGCGTGGCACCAGGATGAACCAGGGGTAGTTCGAATCATTGGATAACAGCAACCGGCAAAGCGGGAAATCGCCAATCGGTAGCGTGTCTTGTTGAAGTCGTGGATCTAAAGCGAACACCGCGCGCACTCCCGCCAGGTCATCATTTTTCAGCTTAGCGCCCATCCTGACAGGCTGCGCACCAAGCGACAGGACGCCAGCATACCCGTGAACGCCACTGCCTTCACGCCGCACGAGCGCCCCTAAATGGGCCTTTTTTGCTCACGGCGCACCATTACAGAACCGCAGACCACGCCAAAAATGCTGAAATGACTGATAACCAATGAAAAGTTCCAGATGAGTCCGTTACCGCACTGTTTGATATCAGCACAGTGATTAAGATTTTTTGCACCAAAACCGCACAGTGCGTCTACGCTGAGTGCGTCAGCATCCGAGAATTACTCAACGAGGGGTGAACCGGTAACATTTTTCGTTGTCACGCTTTCCGTTCCAGTGGTGCAACACCATGCAATGCACGGCGTCAAGCGTACAAAAAACACGCTTGAAGCCCCCGGTTTCATGAGGTTTTTATAGCGACAGGCAGGTTTCCAGAAAAAAACAGCTACAGAATTCTGGTTTGTGCACGCTTGTTGCATTCACACCCACATAGCTTTGGAAGCCTCCGCTGGAAGTGGAAGCCTCAAGGCCAATAAAAATAGCGGCAGGGTTGCCCAATGGAGATTCAAACGTTTCACCAGGGACTCTTTTTAGCGATGCACAAGCCTTGGAAAACAACGTTAAAGTTGCCAATCCGCTTGCGTCGAGGCAGTAAATTTGCGACATCTACCAAGCTGTTTGCGACAGGGTCGTAAAGAAGCTGAAAGGTTAGATACGCAAGTATCGCCAACATGGTCGGCGTGATATAAGTTTGCGCCGACACAAAAAGAAAGAGCCGCCCAGATAATAAAACAGGTGGGACGGCAGTACTCTTCTAAAAACCAAAGGAGCAAATCACGATGCGCGTGATGAAGTGGAGCATGATCGCAGTTGCTGTTGCAGCAGGCACCTCGCAGTTCGCAATGGCCTCTTCCCAGGAAGAATCCAAGGGTTTCTTTGGCGACCAAAGCCTGAAACTCAAAACCCGTTTTGAGTACATGAACCGCGATTTCAAGAACGGTGCAAGCAACAACGCAGACTCCGGCTACCGTCAGGAGTCCGGTATCAGCCAATTGCTGACTTACGAGTCGGGCTTCACTCAAGGCACCGTAGGCTTCGGTCTCGATGCAATGGCAATGGGCGCAGTCAAACTTGACGGCGGTACGGGCCACCGCGGTACCGGTCTGTTCGCAGTCGATAGCGATAACAACCCTGAAAAATCCCAAGGCAAGATTGGCGGTGCAGTTAAACTGCGTCTTTCCGACACTGTCCTGAAATACGGCCAGCAGTTTGTTGCCAGCCCAGTATTCGCTACCGACGACAGCCGTATGCTGCCAGAAGTTGCTACCGGTACCCTGATCACTTCCAAAGAGATCAAAGGCCTGGAACTGAGCGCCGGTCGCTTCACCGCTCTGAGCAAACAAACCGGTATGGGTCGTGACAGCATCGGCGGCCTGCCAGATGAAGATGGCAACCACGGCAAAGGCTTGAGCGACGGCATCAATATCTTCGGCGCCAGCTATGCCTTCACCGACAACTTCACCGGTGCCGTAGCGGCATCGGACGCTGAAGAGTACTTCAAAAAGTACTACGTCAACCTGAACTACACCTTGCCAATCGCTGACAATCAGTCCCTGAACTTCGACCTTAACGGTTACAAAACCAAAGGCGATAAACGTGGTGACCAGGTTGACGCCATCGGCGACGGCACCTTGGGTGTGGACAACAACCTGTGGTCCTTGGCAGCTGCCTATAGCCTGGGCGCTCACAAGTTCACCCTTGCTTACCAGCAGTCCAGCGGCGACAACGCTTACTACTACGGCGTTGACGGCAACAGCACCATCTTCGTTTCCAACTCCATTCAGATCTCCGACTTCGTGGGCCGCGAGGAGAAATCCTATCAAGCTCGCTACGACCTGAACATGGCGACCTACGGCGTTCCTGGTCTGAGCTTCATGACCCGTTACGTAATGGGTGACAACATCAAGACCAATGGTCTGGGTGAAGGCAAGGAAAACGAGTGGAACGTTGAGTCCAAGTACGTTATCCAGGAAGGTCCAGCTAAAGACCTGTCCTTCCGTGCACGTTTCGCTAACTACCGCTCGAACGGCGCGTACAGCGGCTACGCATCCGACAACTATGACACTCGTCTGATCATCGAGTACCCGCTGAGCATCCTGTAATCAGGGTGTAAGACCGGAAGTACCGTAGAGCCTGGCTCTAAGCAAAAACCGCTCACCCTCTCAGGTGGGCGGTTTTTTTATGCCTGCCCGGTGTTAAATTCGCAGGTTAATAACGTTCACACGAACAACAGTAGGCAGCTAACTTTTCTTTAGAGACAGCCACAAAAAAACCCAAGCGTCTTATCGACTCTTGGGTTTTTGCGTTTAACTTGACCGAGCAGCCAAGTAAAAACGTTGTTACTACACTGCTGCTTCCTGAACCACACGAATAACCCGCTGTGGAAACGGAATATCGATACCCGCCGCTTTCAAACGATCACGGGACTGTTCATTGAACATGAACATCACATCCCAGTAATCCGCGGTCTTCACCCAAACACGCAGCGAAACAGTAATCGAACTGTCTCCCAGGGTCGAAATCACGGCTTGTGGTGCAGGTTCTGCCAGGATGCGTTCATCTTTGGCCAAATCCAGCAACACTTCACGGGCCTTCTGCAAGTCCGCTTCGTAGTCCACGCCCACATCAAATACAACTTTGCGGGTTGGCTGACGATTTGTATTGGTAATGATACCGTTCGACAAGTTGCCGTTAGGCACAATGATGGTCTTGTTATCGCCAGTGCGCAGTACGGTGTGGAAAATCTGGATACTGTCGACCGTACCGGCAACGCCTTGGGCTTCGATCCAGTCACCGATGCGGAATGGACGGAACAACAGAATCAGCACGCCGCCGGCAAAGTTTGCCAGGCTGCCCTGCAAGGCCAGACCGATGGCCAGACCCGCCGCACCAATGGCCGCCACGAACGAAGTGGTTTCCACGCCGATCATTGATGCCACGCTGACTACCAGCAAAACCTTGAGAATAATGTTCGCCAGACTGCTGATGAAACCTTGCAGCGCGAGGTCGGCATTACGCAACGCCAGCAGGCCGCCAAGCTTTTGCGCCACCTTGCTGATCAACCACCATCCGACTGCCAGCGTAATGACTGCCAGCAGCACGCGGCTGCCGTACTCCATGATCATCGGGATCCAGGCTTGGGATGCCTTGACCAGGTTGTCCACTTCGGTATTCAAATCCATCTACTTTCTCCTGGGTTAAGCACAATCCGGGTGGGAGCGACGGTGCGGCGATCCGACCTGCTCGCGAAGAGGGCAGATCAGTCGACATCACCAATGAATGACCCACCGCTTTCGCGAGCAGGCTCGCTCCCACAGGGTTCCCGCATTGCTAGGTCAGTCGCGGAAGTTGTTGAACTGCAGCGGCATATCGAAAGTTTTGGCGCGCAGAGCTGCAATCGCCTCCTGCAAATCATCACGTTTCTTACCGGTGATGCGCACTTGCTCGCCCTGAATGGCGGCCTGAACCTTGAGCTTGGCGTCCTTGACGTGAGCGACGATTTTCTTCGCCAGCTCTTTGTCGATGCCCTCCTTGAGGACGGCTTCCTGCTTCATCAGCTTGCCCGACGCGTAGGCATCCTTGACTTCAAGGCACTGCACGTCGATCTTGCGCTTGACCAGGGCCAGCTTGAGGATCTCGATCATTGCTTCGAGCTGGAAGTCAGCCTCGGCGGTCAGGTTGACGGTCAGGTCCTTTTCCTTGAATTCAAAGGTGCCCTTGCCTTTCAGGTCATAACGGCGATCGAGTTCCTTGACGGCGTTCTCGACCGCGTTGGTGACTTCGTGTTTGTCCAGTTCGGATACCACGTCGAACGACGGCATGTAATCTCTCCAATAAAAGGCGCGCTCGATAGCGATGGCGCGCGCTTGGCTTGCGGTTAAAATCGGGCTCATTATAACGGGTCTTTTCCAACCGATACTGCGAGCCTCACATGCCTGTGCCAACCCGAGCAAAAAGCTGATGTCCACCACCTGGCATGTATTGGGCGCCGGCAGCCTCGGCACCTTGTGGGCCACCCGCCTGGCGCGGGCCGGGGTGCCGGTCCGGTTGATCCTGCGCGATGAGCAACGCTTGCAGGCTTATCAGGCGGCCGGAGGGCTGACGCTGGTGGAACACGGCGAAGCCAGCACCTATGACATCCCCGGTGAAACACCCCACGGCAACGAGCCGATCCACCGTCTGCTGGTGGCGTGCAAAGCCTACGATGCCGAAAAGGCCGTGGCGCAACTGGCGCCGCGCCTGGCGCCTGATGCCGAACTGATCCTGTTGCAGAACGGCCTCGGCAGCCAGGACGCCGTCGCCGCGCAGGCTCCCCAAGCGCGTTGTGTATGCGCCTCAAGCACCGAAGGCGCGTTTCGCGATGGCGACTGGCGTGTGGTGTTCGCCGGTCACGGCTACACCTGGCTGGGGGATGCCGGTCATCCGGTCGCGCCGATCTGGCTGGACGACTTGACTGCCGCCGGTATTCCTCACGAATGGAGCACCGACATTCTCACGAGGCTGTGGCGCAAACTGGCGCTCAACTGTGCGATCAATCCGCTGACCGTGCTGCACGATTGCCGCAACGGCGGCTTGCAGGAACACCATTGCGAAGTCGCCACCCTTTGCGTCGAACTGACCGACTTGCTGGAACGCTGCGGTCAGCCGGCAGCCGCCGAGGACCTGCAACAGGAAGTCGAACGGGTGATCCATGCCACCGCGGCCAATTACTCCTCGATGTACCAGGACGTCGCAAGCCAGCGCCGAACCGAAATCAGCTATCTGCTGGGCTATGTCTGCAAAGTGGCCTCGCGGCACCAGTTGAACCTGCCCCACCTCAATCAATTACAGCAGCGGCTGATTGCCCATCTTCAAAGCCTTGGATTGCCCAGCGACTGAGCAGCGGCTACGCTGGCCACTTGTTCCTTTTCAGCGATGAACCTGATGCCATTGCGCCAGCGTCTCGAAAACCTTCCGGTCGGCCAGAAACTGCTGGCCGCCCTGCTCGTGCTGTTGATCACCATCCTGCTGGTCGCCAACCTGACCTTTATCAGCGCCGCGTATTACATCTCTCAGGAAAGCATGGCGCCCCAGGCCTTGCAGACCATCGGCCGACTGGTGTCCAACCCGAGCCTGGTGGCCGACGCCTTGAAGTCGCCGCAAAGCGCGGAACGCCTGCTCAACGAACTCAATAGCTATTCACCGCTGCGGGCGGCGGCCTTGTATGACGGCAAGGGTGAGCGATTGGCGCAATTGCAACATGGCGAGAAGCTGCAACTGCCAGAACGCTATCGGCATATCGAAGCCTGGCAGGCCACCGAGTTTCGCAGCAATCAGATCATCACCCTGCCCCGCCCTGGCACCGCGCCGGGCCACCTGTTGTTGGTGGCCAGCAGTGAACTGCCAATGGCGTTCTACACCGGGACCCTGACTGCCAGCCTGGGCATTCTGATCTTCAGTGTGCTGTTATGGCTGGTGATCGCCCGGCAAATCAAGCGCCTGATTACCCGGCCGATCCATCAGCTCGAAGAACTGTCCCGGCAAGTGACCCGCGAAGAGAACTACGCCCTGCGCGCCTCCCGTGGCAACCACGACGAAATCGGCAGCCTCGCCGAGGCCTTCAACACCATGCTCTCGCGGATCGAAGCCCGGGAGCAGCAGCTCAAACGGGCCCGGGACGATTCCCAGGCGGCTTACGATCAGGCGCAAGGCCTGGCCGAAGAAACCCGCCACACCAATCGCAAGCTGGAACTCGAAGTCCAGGTGCGCAGCAAGATCGAGAAAAAACTTACCGGTTTCCAGAACTACCTCAACAGCATCATCGACTCAATGCCGTCGGCCCTGATCGCCCTTGATGAGCAGCTCTACGTGACCCAGTGGAATCAGGAAGCCAGTGCGCTGTCCGGCACGCGTCTGGACGAAGCCTTGAACCAGCCGATCTTCCTCGCCTTCGAACCCTTGAAGCCATTTCTGCCGCAGCTCAAGCAAACCGTCGAGCAGCACACCGTGGCGAAGATCGAGCGCGTGACCTGGTTCAAGGACGATGAACCCAAGCATTACGCCCTGACCTTCTACCCGCTGATGGGCGGCGCCGGGCGCGGCGTGGTGATCCGGATCGATGACATCACCCAGCGTCTGTCGCTGGAAGAGATGATGGTGCAGTCAGAAAAAATGCTCTCGGTCGGTGGCCTCGCCGCGGGCATGGCCCACGAGATCAACAATCCGTTGGGCGCGATCCTGCACAACGTACAGAACATTCGGCGACGCCTGTCACCTGACTTGCCGAAGAACCTCGAACAGGCTGAGCTAGCCGGCATTTCCCTGGACACGGTCAACAAATACCTGCAATTGCGCGAAGTACCGCAGTTGCTTGATGGCATTCAACAGGCTGGCGCCCGGGCCGCGAAGATTGTCACGCACATGCTCAGCTTCAGCCGCCGCAGCACCCGGCAAATGGCCCCGTGCGACCTGCCGGCGCTGATCGATCAGGCGGTGGAAATCGCCGGTAACGACTTCGACCTGGCCATCGGTTTCGACTTCAAGGGCCAGGCGATCATCCGTCAGTTCGACCCGGCGCTGGGCCCGGTGCCCGGCACGGCCAACGAACTGGAACAAGTGCTGCTCAATTTGTTGAAAAACGCCGCCCAGGCCATTCACCAACGTGAAGACGACAGTGAACCCGGGCGAATCATTCTGCGCACCCGGCTGAATCCGCCGTGGGCCGAAATCCAGGTCGAGGACAACGGTATCGGCATGAGCGAGAACGTGCGCAAACGCACCTTCGAGCCGTTCTTCACCACCAAGGAAATCGGTCAGGGCACAGGCCTTGGCTTGTCGGTCTCGTATTTCATCATCACCAATAACCACAAGGGGCAGATGGAGGTGCAATCGACGCCGGGCCAAGGCACCTGTTTCACTTTGCGCCTGCCGCTGGCCGGTTCCCCCGTCATCTCTCAAGAACTCAATCAGCTATCGAGGTAACCCATGGGCTTTCGCTTGTCGAAGATTTACACCCGCACCGGCGACAAAGGCGAAACCGGGCTCGGCGATGGTCGCCGCGTGCCCAAGGACCACCCGCGGATCGAGGCCATTGGCGAAGTCGATACGCTGAACAGCCAAGTGGGCGTGCTGCTGGCCGGATTGGCCGCAGAAAGTGCTGCAAATCCGGGTTTGAACGAGGTGATTGAGGTTTTGGCGCCTTGCCAGCATCGGTTGTTCGACCTCGGCGGCGAGTTGGCGATGCCGGAGTATCAGGCGTTGAATGCAGCGGAAATCGAACGGCTGGAAACGGCGATCGATCTGTGGAATGAGGAGTTGGGGCCGCTGGAGAATTTCATTCTGCCGGGAGGTTCAGCGCTGATTGCCCAGGCCCATGTGTGCAGAAGCCTGGCGCGCAGCGCGGAGCGGCGGTGTCAGCGTTTGAATGCGATTGAACCGTTGGCCGGGGTTGGCTTGGCGTATATCAATCGGCTGTCGGATGTGTTGTTTGTGGTGGCGAGGGTGATAGCCAAGCGGCAGGGGGTTGCCGAGATTGTTTGGCAGGCGGCTGCTAAACCTCAGGAATAATTGGCGTATTCGAGGACGCTATCGCGAGCAGGCTCGCTCCCACAGTTGACCGAGTTCCTCCAGAAGGAATGCGATCAAAGGTGGGAGCGAGCCTGCTC
>NZ_JASCOM010000074.1:0-24637 GCF_029959925.1 Pseudomonas sp. PS02303 | reverse complement strand
GGCTCACTCCTACACTTGGAATGCATTCCCCTGTGGGAGTGAGCCTGCTCGCGATGGGGCCGGTGAGATCAACGCAATCAATCCAGATGCGCCCACGTCATGCGAAACGACGCCCCACCCCAAGGCGAATCCCCCACTTCCACCTGCCCGCCATGGGATTGCGACACCCGCCGCACCAACGCCAACCCCAAACCAAACCCACCTGTGCGGCGATCACGGCTGGCGTCCAGGCGCGAGAACGGTTCGAAAATTTTCTCGCGCCCGTCCACCGGCACACCCGGCCCATCATCGTTGACCCGCACTTCGTAGTGATCACCGGTACGGACCAACGACACTTCCACCCGCTCATCGGCATAACGAATGGCATTGCGCAGCAGGTTGATCACCGCCCGGGCCATAAAGCGTGGCTCAATGCGAACCTCATCGACCTGACACTCGACAATCAACAACTGCACCCCGGCAGCCTCGGCCTCAAGGGCCACGCTGCCGACCACGCTGTCCAGCCAACTGTTGGCCTGGATGTTTTCCCGGCTGATGACCGTAGCGCCGCGCTCAAGGCTGGCGTAGGTCAGCAGCTCGGAAACCATTTCTTCCAGCTCGCCCAGGTCGGCGTACATGTCGGCAATCAGTTCGCGGTTCTGGGTCGGATCGGGTTGTTGCTTGAGCTGATCGAGTTCGAATGACAGCCGGGCAATCGGCGTGCGCAACTCGTGGGACACCGCGTTGGTCAGTTCGCGCTGATTGGCGATCAAGCCTTCGATGCGCGCCGCCATCAGGTTGAAGTGCTCAGCCAGGTCACGAATATTCGAGCGTTTGGACAGCTGGATCCGCGACGACAGGTCGTTATCGCAAAAACGTTCGGCCGCCAGGCGCAGTTTCTCCAGATCTCGCCAATGCGGGCGTACCCAGAACATCAACACAAAACCGATCATCACCGCGATCATCAGATACGCCGCGGCAATGTAGAACGGCATCAGACTGGGCTCGGCCGGCAGCTTGATGCTGAGCAACTGCGAACCCTCGTCAATGCGCGAGATGAACTGCGTGTACTTGTCACGGATCACCAGCAGCCCTTGGGCCAACTCGGCTTTCTCCTGATCGGTCAGGGACAGTTGACGGCTCTCGACCAGCGTCAGGCCCAAGCCATAGTGCGGGCGCACCGCTTCCAGTTCGCGCTCCCGGTCCGACCCGTCCAGATCGCGCAACTGCTCGGCCAGTGACCAGGCCTGGCCACGCACCGCCTCGCGGTTGTAGCTCTGCATCTGATCATCGAGAAGCGCATCGAACGTGCGCTCGACCGTTTGCAACCCCAGTACCAGGCCGACCGTCATCACCAGAAACAGCCCAAGAAATAACCGCAGCATTTACAGCTCCCACGCAAACGGATTGAACAGGTAACCCTTGCCCCAGATGGTCTTGATGCACACCGGTTCGCGCGGGTTGTCCTTGAGCTTGCCGCGCAACTGGCTGATGTAGACGTCGACACTGCGGTTGAGGCCGTCAAACGCAATACCGCGCATGCGGTTGAGGATGTCGTCGCGGGACAGAACCTTGCCGGCAGCGCTGGCCAGCAACCACAGCAGTTCGAATTCCATGGTGGTCATTTCGATGACCTCCCCCGCCAACCGCACTTCGCGACAGCTGCGGTCGATGCTCAGGTTGCCGAACTCCAGGGCACTGCACACGCCGCTGTCCGGCGCCTGACGCCGTTGCAACGCACGCAGGCGGGCCAGCAATACAGGCGGTTTGATTGGTTTGATCACGTAGTCGTCGGCACCGGACTCCAGGCCGAGGATGTGATCGAGGTCATCTTCCTTGGCCGTCAGGATGACGATCGGCGTGTCGGACACGCTGCGGATCTCGCGGCACACATGCAGGCCGCTCTGCCCCGGCAGCATCAGGTCGAGCACGACGATTTTCGGTTTGAATTCGAGGAACGCGGCCAACGCGAGGTCGCCGCGGTGAACCTGGCGGACCTCAAAGCCATGTTGGGACAGGAAATGCGCGATCAGCCCGGCGAGCTTTCCGTCGTCTTCCACCAGCAATACTTTGCCAAAACCCAGGTTATCCATAACGACCGTCTGCCAACCCTTGTGAAAAGTGGGCGGCATTATGGCGCCAATCAGTGACGGGACGGTCATGACGGGCAGCAAAAACCGGCCTCGAGGGCCGGTTTTCAGTGATCTTTCATACTCTTAAGAGTTTTTAACAATTCAGTCGCAAAAGATTGCAACGTGCGGAGGGCGAATCACGCCGATGCCGGGACACCGCTGTGAAAACGGAACTCCACGTCCGGCGACTCGATCAGTTCCTGCTCGGCGGCACGGACCCGGTCAATGACTTGCGCAACATCCTTGGCATCACCGTACTGGTAAGCCAGTTTCAGGTAACCCTGGAAATGCCGCGCTTCGCTTTTCAGCAAGCCGAAATAGAACTTGCCCAGTTCTTCGTCCAGATGCGGTACCAGCGCCTCGAAACGCTCGCAGCTGCGGGCTTCGATAAATGCGCCGACCACCAGCGTGTCCACCAGCTTGACCGGCTCGTGGCTGCGCACCACTTTGCGCAGGCCCGAGGCATAACGCCCGGCGGACAGCTGACGCAGCTCGATCTTGCGCTTTTTCATCAGGCGCATGACCTGCTCGTGGTGCACCAGCTCTTCCCGGGCCAGGCGCGACATCAGGTTGATCAGGTCGACATGGGAGTGATACTTGGCGATCAGGCTCAACGCCGTGCTGGCCGCCTTGAACTCACAGTTCTTGTGGTCGATCAGCAAGGTGTCCTGATCGGCAAGCGCGGCCTGGACCCAGCCATCGGGGGTTCGGCAGCCGAGGAACTCGTGAATTTCGGGAAGGATCATGGGGCTCACGGAATAAAAGGTCTGAATCGAAGGGCGCCGATTATACCGGCCTGCCGCCAGACCACCAGTCGCCGCCGTTGATATGCATCAAGTACCGGGTTGGCGGTGACCAACTATAGTTGTCCAACGCAGTATTTTTTACCTTCCTGGAGATCCCGATCATGCAAGCCATTCGCAGCATCCTGGTGGTCATCGAACCCGAACACTCGGAAAGCCTGGCGCTCAAACGGGCCAAACTGATTGCAGGCGTGACCCAGGCGCATCTGCATCTGCTGGTGTGCGATCGCAAGCATGACCACAGCGGCATGTTGGGCGTGCTCAAGGCGGCACTGTTGCAGGACGGCTACAGCGTCACCACCGAGCAGGCCTGGAATGAAAGCCTGCATGAAACCATCGTCGATGTGCAGCAGGCGGAAGGCTGCGGGCTGGTGATCAAACAGCATTACCCCGACAGCCCGCTGAAAAAAGCCCTGCTGACCCCGGCGGACTGGAAACTGCTGCGTTATTGCCCGACGCCGGTGCTGCTGGTGAAAACCTCTAAACCGTGGACCGGCGGGGTCATTCTCGCGGCCATTGACGTCGGCAATGCCGATGGCGAACACCGCACGTTGCACGCCACCATCGTCGATCACGGTTACGACATCGCCAGCCTGGCCAAGGCCAAACTGCACGTGGTCAGTGCCCATCCGTCACCGATGCTGTCGGCGGCGGACCCTACGCTGCAGCTCAGCGAAACCATCGAGGCGCGCTATCGCGAGCAGTGCAAGGCCTTTCAGGCCGAGTTCGATATCGATGATGATCACCTGCACATCGAGGAAGGTCCGGCGGATGTGTTGATTCCGTTCATGGTGCACAAGCTGCAGGCGGCGGTGACGGTGATTGGCACTGTTGCGCGGTCCGGGTTGTCCGGAGCGTTGATCGGGAATACGGCGGAAGTGGTGCTGGATGCGGTGGAGAGCGATGTGCTGGTGCTGAAGCCGGAGACGATCATGGACCATCTGGAGGAGATTGTGACGCAGCATTGAGATTTGCGGCGTCGGGTAGTACGCCTTCGCGGGCAAGCCTCGCTCCTACAGGGTTTGTGTCGGACACAACGGGTGTGATCAACACAAAACCTGTAGGAGCGAGGCTTGTCCGCGAATCACTTAATATTCAGCCGCCAAAAGCGTCTTTCAGAAACCCCGGCGCAATGTAGCGCTGATAATGCGCCTCAGAGAGCAAAAAGAATTCCCGATCAATGGCGTCACGCAATTCCGGCAGGTTCCAGTCGCGAAACTCCGGCATCAGCACCATCCCGTAGGCTTCCAGGTTATTGATGACCCGCGCACCACGGGCGATCAGCTGATAAGCCCAGCAATACTCGGATTGATGCGGCACAAAGCGGATCTTGCGCTGCTCCAGTTGCAAGCGCAGGCGCTGCGGGTCGAAAATTTCCAGCTTGCTGGCCATCACCTGGGACAACAACTGCTCAAGACGCAGCCATACCGCGCGCTTTTCCTCCTCGTTGTAACCATTCCAGTTGATCACTTCATGGTGGAAACGCTTGCAGCCACGGCACACCAGATCACCGTAAACAGTGGAACAGAGGCCGACGCAGGGGGTCTTGATGGTCTGATTGGGCATAGGTCAGGAGGACACGGGAAAGCAGAACAGGCCGGCATGTTAGCCCTTTGTCTAACATTGATCACCCCTCAATCTTGAGGGGCCAACTTACCTTTAATTTTTTTTTGCCGTAGAATCAGCCAGCCTTTTAAGGCGCCAATGTCCGTTAGAAGCTGTTTTCAAAGCGTCACGAGCACAGTCGTTCCTTCAGAGCGGAGTTGGCGAAGGGTTTTTCCAGCGGGGAAAAGCTCTACGCCAACCCTCATCAGCTCCCCGTTCTGCAGGCGTAAAACTTTGAAAGCAGCTTCTGTAAGGAATTGTCGGTAATTCTGGCTAAGTGGCCCACAACGCCACGCAGCGCATGAGTACGGCAATTTCGGGATGAGCGTCCCGGACACCCATTTGGGACCACTGATGAGGGTAATAACTGTGCTTGAAGCCTACCGCAAACATATCGAAGAGCGTGCAGCACTGGGTATCGTTCCCCAGCCGCTAAACGCCGAACAAACTGCAGGCCTGGTCGAGCTGCTGAAGAATCCCCCGGCTGGCGAAGAAGCTTTCCTCGTTGACCTGATCACCAATCGCATTCCGCCAGGCGTGGACGAAGCAGCCTATGTAAAGGCCGGTTTCCTGTCTGCCCTCGCCAAAGGCGAAGCAACCTCCCCTCTGATCGACAAGAAACGCGCTGTTGAACTGCTCGGCACCATGCAGGGCGGCTACAACATCGTGACTCTGGTCAATCTGCTGGACGACGCCGAACTGGCGCCAGTCGCGGCCAAAGAACTCAAGCACACCCTGCTGATGTTCGACGCGTTCCACGACGTCGCTGAAAAAGCCAAGAACGGCAACGTACACGCTAAAGGCGTGCTGCAATCCTGGGCTGACGGCGAGTGGTTCAAGAACCGCCCTGTACTGGCCGACAAGATCAGCCTGCGCGTGTTCAAGGTCACCGGCGAAACCAACACCGACGACCTGTCCCCTGCTCCGGACGCCTGGTCCCGCCCGGACATCCCGCTGCACGCCCTCGCCATGCTGAAAATGGCCCGTGAAGGCATCGTGCCTGACGCCCAGGGCGTCACCGGTCCGATGAAGCAGATCGAAGAAATGCGCGGTCAAGGCTTCCCGATCGCCTACGTCGGTGACGTGGTCGGTACCGGTTCTTCGCGTAAGTCCGCCACCAACTCGGTGCTGTGGTTCTTCGGTGACGACGTGCCTTTCGTGCCGAACAAGCGTGCCGGCGGTTTCTGCTTCGGCAGCAAAATCGCTCCGATCTTCTACAACACCATGGAAGATGCCGGCGCACTGCCAATCGAATTCGACGTGACCAACATGCACATGGGCGACGTGATCGACCTGTACCCGCATGCTGGCAAAGTCTGCAAACACGGCACTGACGAAGTCCTGACCACCTTCGAAATGAAGACCCCGGTACTGTTGGACGAAGTTCGTGCTGGCGGCCGTATTCCGCTGATCATCGGTCGCGGCCTGACCGACAAGGCACGTGCCGAACTGGGCCTGGGCCCTACCGATCTGTTCAAGCTGCCTGAAGCGCCTGTCGATACTGGCAAAGGCTTCACCCTGGCACAGAAAATGGTCGGCAAGGCGTGCGGTCTGCCAGAAGGCAAAGGCGTTCGTCCTGGCACCTACTGCGAACCGAAGATGACCACCGTCGGCTCTCAGGACACCACCGGTCCTATGACCCGTGACGAACTGAAAGACCTGGCGTGCCTGGGCTTCTCGACCGATCTGGTGATGCAGTCCTTCTGCCACACCGCGGCCTATCCAAAGCCGATCGACGTGACCACCCACCACACCCTGCCAGACTTCATCATGACCCGCGGCGGCGTTTCCCTGCGTCCGGGCGACGGCATCATCCACAGCTGGCTGAACCGCATGCTGCTGCCGGACACCGTCGGTACCGGTGGTGACTCGCACACCCGTTTCCCGATGGGCATTTCGTTCCCGGCCGGTTCTGGCCTGGTAGCGTTCGCCGCCGCCACTGGCGTCATGCCGCTGGACATGCCGGAATCGATCCTGGTGCGCTTCAAAGGCAAAATGCAACCGGGCGTCACCCTGCGTGACCTGGTTCACGCCATTCCTTACTTCGCGATTCAGGCTGGCCTGTTGACCGTTGAGAAGAAAGGCAAGAAGAACGCATTCTCCGGTCGCATCCTGGAAATCGAAGGCCTGGACAACCTGAGCATCGAACAAGCTTTCGAGCTGTCCGACGCCTCGGCTGAACGTTCGGCTGCCGGTTGCACCATCAAGCTGTCGAAAGAATCCATCACCGAGTACCTGAACTCCAACATCACCCTGCTGCGCTGGATGATCGGTGAAGGCTACGGCGATGCGCGTACCCTGGAACGTCGTGCTCAAGCGATGGAAGCCTGGGTTGCCAACCCTGAGCTGATGGTTGCCGATGCTGACGCCGAATACGCTGAAATCATCGAAATCGACCTGGCCGACATCAAAGAGCCTGTGCTCTGCGCGCCAAACGATCCGGACGACGCCCGTCTGCTGTCCAGCGTTGCTGGCGAGAAGATCGACGAAGTGTTCATCGGTTCGTGCATGACCAACATCGGTCACTTCCGCGCTGCCGGTAAACTGCTGGATCAGGTCAAAGGTCAGCTTCCAACTCGTCTGTGGCTGTCGCCGCCGACCAAAATGGACGCTCACCAGCTGACCGAAGAAGGCTACTACGGCATCTACGGCAAGGCCGGCGCTCGCATGGAAATGCCAGGCTGCTCGCTGTGCATGGGTAACCAGGCACGTGTAGAGCCGAACTCCACCGTGGTGTCGACATCGACCCGTAACTTCCCGAACCGTCTGGGTGACGGCGCGAACGTCTACCTGGCCTCGGCCGAGCTGGCGTCCGTTGCTTCCATCCTGGGTCGCCTGCCGACCGTCGAGGAGTACATGGAATACGCTGGCAAGATCGACAGCATGGCGGCCGACGTTTACCGCTACCTGTCCTTCGACCAGATCGCCGAGTTCCGTGAAGCTGCTGCGAACGCCAACATCCCGGTCGTTCAAGCCTAACGCTGCAACGCAATAAAAAACGCCGCCCATCGTGAGATGAGCGGCGTTTTTTTATGCCCGCAAGCCCTCTACCACAGGGGTTATGTGGATGGCTTGAGGGCTTGTTGCACCGCGCCGTCGACACTCAGGCCACTCAGAATCACCTGCTCCATTTCCTGCGTCGGTAACCGTGCGAGCACCGCTTTGGCTTCGTGCTTGAGCCGCGCCAGGATCAACAGCATGTCCAGCGCCCGCACCTGCAAAAAGAACGCTTCCAGCGCTTCGATACTGGTGCCGTCCAGATCGGGGGATTCTTCCAGGCTGAGAATGATCGTATGCACCGGCGGCTCCGCGTGCCGGGCCAGATGCAGTGCGCCACCCAGAATGCGCTCCACGTTCGCGAAAAACAGCGCCTCGCTGGGCCTCACGATCAGCACGCCGGGGATTGCCCGGGCATCGGGATGGCGCTGCAGATCGACATAATCATGGCCGTTACCCATTTGCCCCAGCACTTGAATATCCGCCGAAGACATCTGTTTGAGCATCAGCACCACGCTGATCACCACCGCCACCAGCAAGCCGTCCAGCACGCCAAGCACCAACACGGCGGCCACCGCGCAGATCACCAGCAAGCGGTCGCGACGCCAGATGAAATACCGACCCAATGGCTGCAGGCTCAAGCCGCGCGCCAGTGCATGAATGACGATGGCCGCCAGCACCGGTTCGGGCGTCAAGGCAATCCAGGGCAACACGGTCAAGACAATCAGCAACACCATCCCCGCCGCAACCACACCGGCCAGGCGTGAACCGGCACCGGCCGCCTCATTGGCCGACGTCGCGGAGTAACCGGCGCCGCTCGGCATGCCGTGGAACAGGCCTGACAGCAGATTGGCCGCCCCGAGGGCCAGCAGATCGCGGTTCGAGGAAACCCGGTCACCATGCTTGAGTGCAAACGAGGTAATCGATCCATAGGATTCGGCATACAGAATCATCACCATGGCAAACGCCAATTCCCCCAGGTGCAGCCAGTCGGCAAACGGCAGCACCGGCAGCCGGGGCACTTCAAGGCTCAGGTCGATCACACCGATCAGTTTCACTCCGTAGGTCGGCAGGTTCAGCCATTGGCCGGCGGCAATGCCGAGCGCCACCACCAGCAAGCCTCCCGGTAATCGCCGAAAACGTGCGCACACCCACAACACCAGCAGCGCCACCGCGGCGACCAGCAAGCCAACCCGATTCCACTGCGCCCACTGCTCCAGCAGTTGCGGCAGGAAACGGATCAGGTTGCCGTTGCTCAAGTGCACGTCAACGATGCTCGCCAGTTGCTTGAGGATGATGGTCACGGCAAGGCCCAATGCAAAGCCGCGCAGTACCGGTTTGGCGATAAATGACGTCACGCGGCCAAGCTTGAACAGTCCGGCCAACAGGAATAAACCACCCGTCACCAGCACCAGCCCGATCGCCAGCGTCATGCGCAGCCCTGAATCACCGTTGGCCAGCGTGGCGGTGGCGGCGGCCAGCACCGCTGCCGAAGATGAAGTCGCGGATACAATGGCAAAACGGCTGGTGCCGAACAGTCCGTAGCACAGCAACCCGGCAAACAGCGCAATCACCCCGGCCTGGGGCGGTAACGCCGCAATGCTGGAATAGGCAACGGCCTCGGGCAACAACAAACCGGCAATCGACACACCGGCCATAACGTCGAGCCAGCGGTTGGGCGTATCGGCACGGGGTTGCACCGATGCGCCGGGGGCACCTGCCATAAAGCGTCTCCAGAGAAAGGGTCAATCTGCGGCAAACGTTCTACGACGCGCTGATGCAGCCGCAAGCTTAGCCGCTAATCCTGGGGGACGGGTGCGCTGGATCAGGGGTGTGCGTTCTTCTACGCAATAAAAAACGCCGCCCATCGAAAGATGAGCAGCGTTTTTTTATGCCTGATCGTTCCCTGATCGTTCCCCCGCCCCGCGTGGGAATGATCAAAGCAGTGCTCAGGCCGTCAGCGAATAGATCAACGCCGAAATCGCCACCAGCCCCACCGCCGTCACGAAGACGTTGGACGCCTGACCACGGAAGCGCGCCATCGCCGGCACTTTGCGGATCGCGTACATCGGCATCAGGAACAGGATCGCGGCGATGATCGGGCCACCGAGGGTTTCGATCATGCCGAGGATGCTCGGGTTCAGGGTCGCGACAATCCAGCACACCACCAGCATGAACGCGGCGGTCATGCGGTCCAGGGTCTTGGGCGCCGGGCGTTTGCCGCTTTTTACGATCAAGCCTTTGAGGCCTTCGCTGGCGCCGATGTAGTGGCCCAGGAATGACTTGGAAATGGCCACGAACGCAATCAACGGCGCCGCAAAGGCAATGGTCGGGTTGCTGAAGTGGTTGGCCAGGTACGACAGGATCGACAGGTTCTGCGCCTTGGCTTCCGCCAGCTGCCCCGGCGACAGGGTCAGCACGCAGCTGAAGACGAAGAACAGCACCATCGCCACCATCAAGAGGTGGGCGCGGGAGAGGATCTGCGAACTGCGTTCTTCAGCGTGTTCGCCGTAACGACGCTTCTGGTCCACCGCGAACGCCGAAATGATCGGCGAGTGGTTGAACGAGAACACCATCACCGGAATGGCCAGCCACAGCGTGTGCAGCAGCGCCGACGGTTCAGGCAGGGTCGACGCCGTTGCCAGGATGCCACCGTTCCAGTGCGGAATCAGGAACACCGCGAGAAACAGCAGCGCCACGATGAACGGGTACACCATCAGGCTCATGGCCTTGACGATCGCCTGCTCGCCACAACGCACCACCGCCAGCAGGCCGAGGATCAGCACCAGCGACAGCACGGCGCGCGGGGGCGGCATGATGTGCAGTTGATGTTCAAGGAAACTGCCCACGGTGTTAGTCAGGGCCACGCTGTAGATCAGCAGGATCGGGAAGATCGCGAAGAAGTACAGCAAGGTGATCAACGCACCGGCCTTGATGCCGAAGTGTTCTTCCACCACTTCGGTGATGTCCGCGCCTTCGCGGCCGGACAACACGAAGCGGGTCAGGCCACGGTGCGCATAAAAGGTCATCGGGAATGCCAGCACCGCCAGGATCAGCAACGGCCAGAAACCTCCCAGGCCCGCGTTGATCGGCAAAAACAGGGTACCGGCTCCGATGGCCGTGCCAAACAGGCCGAGCATCCAGGTGGTGTCATGGCGATTCCAGCTAGTGAGAGTCGCTGGTGTCGCCGCTACATAGCGTTCGTCGACGCTATTGGCCTGATCATTCATCCGGTGGGATCTCCGCATTCCGGTCATTTGCTACCCGGTCAGGACGAGTCGGAAAAATCCGACGGGCAGCGCCCTGGCCGAAACAGGGGCGCGATTGTCCGGGATTAATGAACAGAAGCAAAGACTTAGCTGAGGAGTGGTTGTGCGGATCAGATCCAGACCCAGTGGGCGCGTGCCTTTGTGGCGTTCTCCTACACTTGCTCCCGTGGCGCTCTTGCATCAAATTAAATAGATGTCCTGATAAATCTATTCGGTGAAGGATTAGCGTCATGTATTTTCGAATCACCTGCTGACCGGCAGCCCTCTTTTACGGAGACCTCTCATGCCACTCGTTCGCGTCGATATCAAAAAGAACCAGGACCCGACCTTCGCCAAGCGCATCGGCAAACTGATCTACGCTGCCATGCATGCCACCATTGGCGTCCCCGAGAACGATAACTTCCAGATCCTCGCCGAACACGACGAGAACCACTTCATCTTTGACCCCGTTTACATGGGCATCAATCGCACGGACAACCTGGTGATCATCCAGATCACCTTGCGGGAAGGCCGCACCCTCGAGCAGAAAAAACTGCTCTACAAGACCATCGCCGAAAGCCTCAACGCTGAACTGGGTGTTCGCCTGGAAGATGTCTTCATCAATCTGGTGGAAGGCAAACCCGAGAACTGGTCATTCGGCAATGGCATCGCTCAATACGCCAACTGATTGCCGCCACGCCTGGCGTTTTACAAGGTCTCGGAGGACATCTCGCAATCGGGAAAGAAAAATCCTTCGACCGGGCCGACTGTTGCCGCGAAAGTCATTCACTGACACGCGCTCGACAGTTCCTTATGATGCCAGTCATCTAAACACCTTCCCTGCCTGTGAGCCGCCATGCCTCGAGTCTCTCGCAAACAAGCCGAACTCAACCGCGAGATCATCGTCGAAGCCGCCACGCGACTGTTTCGCGAGCGCGGCCTGCACGGGATCAGCGTCGTCGATGTAATGGGCGCGGCCGGCTTGACCCATGGCGGGTTCTACGGTCATTTCGACTCTAAGGAAGCGCTGGCGAAAGAGGCCTGCACCCGGGCGTTCACCCAGTCGATGGAACGCTGGAAGCAGAAAATCGACGCCAACGATAACCGCGTCTCGGCCCGCACGAGCATCATCGCGCCCTACCTGTCGGCGGCCAACCGCGATAACCCGGGCGAAAGCTGCCCGGTCACGGCGTTTGCCGGCGACATGTGCCATGAAACCGCCGAAAGCGGTTTGCACCAGACCTATACCCAGGGGCTGGAAGCGTTGTTGCAGATGCTCACCCCTTTGATGGGTTCGGATCAGCCCCAAGCCAATCGCCAGCAAGCCTTGGTGGATTATTCCTTGATGGTCGGCGCGCTGACCCTGGCCCGCGCCACGCGGGGGGATGAACTGTCTGATGAGATTCTCGACGCCGCCCGCCATTTTCTGACCTCCCAAGGTGAATCAGTCTGATCAACGGCGTGTGCAATCCCCGGTCGTTGCTAAACTCCTCTGGAATCAGCAATCTGAAGCAACATTCGAGATCCGACATTCAATCCCCACAGGAGCTCAGCATGCCTGCAACCGTTCTGGTACTGGTTGAAACCATCAACGATTACTTGCCGATTCTCGAACATCAGGGCTTTCACCTGATTCTGGCCCCGACGCCGGCCGAGCGCGCCGCCGCCATCTCACGGCATGGCCCGCAGATTGATGCGGTACTGACTCGCGGTCCATTGGGCTTGTACGCCGATGAAATTGCCGCCCTGCCCAACCTCAAAATCATCTGCGTGATCGGTGCCGGTTACGAGCACGTCGACCTGCAAGCCGCCGCCAACCGGGACATCACCGTCACCAATGGCGCCGGCGTCAACGCCTCTTCAGTGGCCGACCATGCCATGGCGATGTTGCTGGCGCTGGTTCGCGACATTCCCCGTTGCGACGCAGCGGTACGCCGCGGCGAGTGGCCGAAGATCATGCGCCCCTCCCTGGCCGGCAAGCGCCTGGGGATCCTCGGCCTCGGCGCGGTCGGCATGGCCATCGCCAAACGCGCCGCCGCCGGCTTCGACATGACCGTGAGTTACCACAACCGCCAGCATCGCAGCGACGTACCCTATACCTTCTGCTCGACACCGACCGAACTGGCTCGTGCCTCGGACTTTTTGATCGTTGCCACCCCTGGCGGCCTGGGCACCAAACACCTGATCAATAAACACGTCCTTGATGCCTTGGGCCCCAAAGGGTTCGTCGTGAACATCGCCCGAGCCTCGGTGATCGCCACGGCAGACCTGGTCACTGCGCTTGAGCAACGACGCATTGCCGGTGCAGCCCTGGATGTGTTCGATGCCGAGCCTCACGTGCCGGAGGCACTCAAGGCGCTGACCAACGTGATCCTGACGCCGCATGTCGCTGGGTTGTCTCCGGAGGCAACGCAAGGCACCGTGGAGTTGGTGGGTCGTAACCTGGTGGCATTCTTCTCCGGCAGTCCCGTGTTGACGCCCATTGCCCTGCCGGCCTCACTGAGCAAGGTTGCGCCTTGAGGGTCATTCAAACAGGTGTATCAAAAGCAATGATTGCCCGGCAACACGCTCACCTATAAGGGCCGTTCGTGGTTGTGGGTGCCGGGTGCGCGCATTAGATTAGCCAATAATCGCAGGCCTCCAGAATAAGCAGAAGGGATAAGCATGGCGCTTACTGACCAGTCCACCCGTATCCGCACCGGCGAAGAACTCGATGCCAGCCTGATCGATCCGTACCTCAAGGCCCACATTCCGGGCTTGAGTGGCTTGCCTCAGATCAGCCAGTTTCCAGGCGGTGCGTCGAACCTGACCTACCTGCTGGAATACCCGGAGCAGGAGTTCGTCCTGCGTCGGCCGCCGTTTGGCCACAAAGCCAAGTCCGCACACGACATGGGCCGCGAATTTCGCATTCTCAATCAACTGCGCGACGGTTTTCCCTATTGCCCCAAGGCCTATGTGCACTGCACCGACGAATCGGTGATCGGCGCCGAGTTCTACGTGATGGAACGGGTCAACGGGATCATCCTGCGCTCGGAACTGCCACCGGAACTGGGCCTGGATTCGGCGAAAACCGAAGCCTTGTGCAAAAGCTTCATCGACAAGTTCGTTGAACTGCATCGTGTCGACTACAAGGCCTTTGGCCTGGGCGACCTGGGCAAGCCCGAAGGTTATGTGGCACGGCAGATCAAGGGCTGGAGCGATCGCTACGAAAAAGCCCTGACGCCGGACGCGCCAAAGTGGGAGGCGGTCAAGGCCTGGCTCAACGACAAGATGCCGGCCGACCACCCGACCTCCAGCATCGTCCACAACGACTACCGCTTCGACAACGTGATCCTCGACCCGAACAACCCGATGCAAATCATCGGCGTGCTCGACTGGGAACTCACCACCCTCGGCGACCCGCTGATGGACCTCGGCAACACCCTCGCCTACTGGATCGAAGCCACAGACCCGGCGCCGGTGCAACTGATGCGTCGCCAGCCGAGCCACGCCCCGGGCATGCTGACCCGTCGCGAATTCGTCGATTACTACGCCCAGCGCTCTGGCATCCAGATCGACAATTTCGACTTCTATTACACCTACGGCCTGTTCCGTCTGGCCGGCATCGTGCAGCAGATCTACTACCGCTTCTTCCACGGTCAGACCCAGGACAAACGCTTCGCGCAGTTCATTCACATGAACAAACTGCTGGAGCAGATGAGCCTGCAAGTCATCCAGAAATCTACGCTCTGATCGCGGCTTTAACTACATTCCGGGCCCTAATAACAAGGAAACCTCATGTCCAAGACTCACTTGTTCGACCTCGACGGCAAAATCGCCTTCGTCTCCGGCGCCAGCCGCGGTATCGGTGAGGCCATCGCCAAACTGTTGGCCCAGCAAGGCGCCCACGTCATCGTCTCGAGCCGCAAGCTCGATGGCTGCCAGCACGTGGCCGACGCCATCATCGCCGCCGGCGGCAAAGCCACCGCCGTCGCGTGCCACATCGGTGAAATGGAACAGATCAGCCAGGTCTTCGCCGGCATCAAGGAACAGTTCGGGCGCCTGGACATCCTGGTCAACAACGCCGCGACCAACCCACAGTTCTGCAACGTACTGGACACCGACCTAGGCGCTTTCCAGAAAACCGTCGACGTCAACATCCGTGGCTACTTCTTCATGTCGGTCGAAGCCGGCAAACTGATGCGCGAAAACGGCGGCGGCAGCATCATCAACGTCGCGTCGATCAATGGTATCTCGCCGGGCATCTTCCAGGGCATCTACTCGGTGACCAAGGCCGCCGTGATCAACATGACCAAGGTGTTCGCCAAGGAATGCGCGCAGTTCGGCATCCGCTGCAACGCCCTGCTGCCGGGCCTGACCGACACCAAGTTTGCGTCGGCGTTGGTGAAGAACGACGCGATCCTGAAGACCGCGTTGCAGCAGATCCCGCTCAAGCGCGTAGCGGATCCGAGCGAGATGGCCGGCGCGGTGCTGTACCTCGCCAGCGATGCGTCGAGCTACACGACCGGGGTTTCGTTGAATGTGGATGGCGGGTTCTTGTCCTGATTCACTGCCCAGGATGAACAAAAGGCAGCCTCAGGGCTGCCTTTTGCCGAGCGGATTCCGACTTACTCTTTACGCAATCGCACCCTCGTCACTCGTCGTTCTTCGACCTCCACAACGGTCATGCTCCACTCCTGCCAATCGAGCTTGTCGCCGATGACCGGCAGACGATCCAGCAAGCTCATGACCAACCCTGCGAGCGTCTGATAGTCATCAGTCGCTTTAGCCTGGAAGCCAATGTGTTCGCGAATCTGGCTGAGATTCAGCGCACCACTGACGAGGAAGCCTCCCTCCTCGACAACGATGTTCGGGCCTTCAATTTCACTGGCATCCGGCAACTCACCCGCGATGGATTCGAGAATGTCGGTCATGGTCAAAATACCCATGAAGTCACCGAATTCGTTCACCACGAACGCGATGTGAGTCGACTCTTTGCGCATCTGTTCCAGTGCGTTGAGAATCGAGAAGTTGTCCAGCAAGTTGATGGCCTGGCGGGCAATGGTTTCCAGGTTGGGCTGGTGCCCGGCCAACAGCTCTTTGAGCAGCTCCTTCTTGTGGACGAACCCCAAAGGTTCATCAACGCGCCCACTGCGGATCAACGGCAATCGGGAGTACGGAGAGTGCATCAGCTGGGTGCGGATTTTTTCCGCAGAATCGGCCAGGTCAATATGGTCGATTTCCGCACGCGGAGTCATGACGCCGCGTATCGGGCGTTCCGCCAACTGCAGCACGCCACTGATCATGACGCGCTCCCGTCGATGGAAAACCTGCTCGGCCTCTGCACCTGACAGCATGTCAGCGATTTCCTCGCCGACTTCATCGGCCCCCAGCTTGTGCCCACCCAGCAAACGCAAAACGGCATGCGCGGTACGCTCACGCATAGGGCGATGACCTTGCACACTCTTCTTGCGGCGTGAGCGAGCCACCTGATTGAACAACTCGATCAGGATCGAGAAGCCGATCGCTGCGTAGAGATAGCCTTTCGGAATGTGGAAGCCAAGGCCCTCAGCGGTGAGGCTGAAGCCGATCATCATCAAGAAACCCAGGCAGAGCATGATGACGGTGGGGTGCCCGTTGACGAAATTGGTCAATGGCTTGCTTGCGATGATCATCAAGCCAATGGAGAAAATCACAGCGATCATCATGACCGACAAGTGTTCCACCATGCCCACGGCAGTGATCACAGCGTCCAGCGAGAAGACGGCATCCAGCACCACAATTTGCGCAACGATAGGCCAGAACATCGCATAGGCCGCATTGCCTGTGCGTTGTGTCACATGCCCTTCAAGTCGCTCATGCAATTCCATGGTTGCCTTGAACAACAAGAACACACCACCGAACAGCATGATCAAATCCCGGCCCGAGAACGTCTTGTCGAAGACCTCGAACAAAGGTTCGGTCAGGGTGACCATCCAGGAGATGCTCGCGAGCAAGCCAAGACGCATCAGCAATGCAAGGGACAGCCCGATGACGCGCGCGCGATCCCGCTGCTCTGGCGGTAGCTTGTCAGCCAGGATGGCAATGAACACAAGGTTGTCGATGCCGAGCACCAGCTCCAGCACGATCAGGGTCAGCAGGCCAAGCCAGGCCGTGGGATCAGCAATCCATTCCATAGGAATTATTCAGTCTCTCGTAGAGTGGGGGCGAATGAGTGAATGGCAGAAACACACGAACGCCTGCTCGACGGAGCGGATGCGATGTTCAGGGCACAAGGCGCAAGAAAGAAAGGTTTCACCGAGCGCAGGCAAGGAAGTGAATCCTTCGAGATGGCACGGTCAGTCCTGGAGAAGGACATCACTGAGCAACCTGCAGCCGGGATTTCGAGGTTAAGCGATATTAGAAAGCGAGACCTGCGCCGAATAGCGAAGGCCGAATGGATACAGGGTGTGGATTGAAAAAAGCGACTGGGAGGCTCCAGGAGGGTGTTCATATAGACCTGAAAGAAATGGGGGATGAGATCCTACAATGTTTCGGAGCGCCTCATACGAGACGAGTTATTTCAGAATCTGACAGAGCGGTAAAAGAGATCAGCAAGAGTGGTCCACCGAAGACTCCACCAATGACTCGCCCCCTCACCTTCCAGCACCGCTTACTGAGCGCATAGCGTTGTTGTCATTTCGCTGACCCCATACACATAACGAATTATTATTCCATCAATTGCATTTTAGGAATTTATATTCCATAAATAGCGTCCCAACAACAAAAATCCCAAAAGGCCCCCAGCTATGCGCGAACTCGGTATCGGACTCATCGGCACAGGTTTCATGGGTCGCGCCCACGCCCTGGCCTTTCGCAATGTCAGCGCGGTGTTCGAGCTCCCGCTGAAGCTCAGGCTGGCGGCCCTCGCCGACGTCGATCCACATCGTGCACGGCACTGTGCCGACGCCTGGAGTTTCGAAACCGCTCACACCGACTGGCAACAGCTGATCGATGATCCCAAGGTCAATCTGGTCGCCATCACTACGCCCAATCACCTCCACTACCCCATGGCCATGGCCGCCCTCGCGGCGGGTAAAGCGGTGTATTGCGAGAAGCCTCTGGCGGTGAATCTGCAGCAAGCCAACGCGATGCGTCAGGCCGCCAACGCAGCGGGCATCGTGACGCGGGTGGGTTACAACTATCAGCACAACCCGATGATCGGGCTGGCCAGGGAGCTGATCGACAGCGGCAAACTGGGGCAGCTCATCAGTTTTCAGGGCGAATTCAGCGAAGACTTCATGGCCGATCCTGCTTCGCCGTGGTCGTGGCGCTGCGATGCCGATCACGCGGGCGGCGCGCTGGCGGATCTGGGCAGTCATTTACTGGCGATGGCGCGCTATCTGATGGGCGATATCGAATCGGTGTGCGCCGACGCTCAAACCGTGCACCGGCAGCGTCCTGCGACGTCAGGCAGCCAGGAGCAACGGCCCATTGCAGTCGACGATCAGGTCCACGCGCTGCTGCGGTTTGCCAACGGCGCACGCGGTACGTTCAGCAGCAGTTGGCTCAAGCATGGCTACAAGAACCACCTGAGCTTCGAGATCAGCGGCACTGAAGGCACGCTGACGTTCGACCAGGAGCGCTTGAACGAGCTGCGGCTGTATCGCGCCGGCCAGGACGGTTTCCAGCGCTTGCTCGCCGGACCGAACCTGCCGGGCTACGCGGCGTTCAGCCCGGCTGCGGGTCATCAGCTGGGATACAACGAACTCAAGACGCTAGAGGTACATGACCTGGTGATGGCCCTGGCCGGCCTTTCACAGGGAGGGACTGACTTTGAGCAAGCGTGGGAAGTGGAACGTCTGGCGACGGCGATCCGGTTGGCGGCAAGCGAGTCACGCTGGGTCAGGATCGAGGATGTCTGAGGTTCAGGCCCCCAGGTGTCGGCACCCGTGAGGGTGCCGGATCATTGCGCATTCAACACATGAAGAAAGCAACGAAGCAGTCACTCAGACCTACTGAGTGACACAACGGGTCACTTTCGTTTGCCGGGTCACTTCCTCGGTCACTCTTGCATCGCCCATCACATCCGTTTGTTCAGTGGTTTCGCAGGTGCGCTGCGGAACAGGCGGTGGTGCGGCGGGCGGTGGAGGTGGCGGACTGGCGCAACCGCTGAGCATCGCTACGCAAAAGGCGAGCGACAGGGGCGAAAAAGCACGTTTCCCAAGACTGTTCATAGGCTGTCCCGCGATAAGTCATCGACACTTTCCGCGACCCGACACCCCTACCGCGTAGCCGCGGATTGGTCACAGAAAATAATACCCTCGCATTTCTTATAGCCTAGCCCGCCGCCAATGCCAGTCAATAAGGCACTTAACTCGTTTTCAACACTGAAAAACGACAGCTACGAAACCGAGTCCTGCCTCTGATGCAAATTGTTGCTTTCGAGCTCGTAACGCAGTTCCTCAATCAACGAAGCGACCGCTTCCGGCGTTCTGAGGTGAGCGACACTCAGCCCACTGACCACAAGATCCACCTGCCCCGACGCCGGGTGATACAGCTTCACCGTCACCGAGTTGTCCCCTGACACGCTGCAATCACAAGCCAGCGGGGAAAAGTGCTGTTCCAGTTGCGCACGCAATTGCGCCAGATAAATCATTGCGATTCACCCATGGGCCGGCTGACCCCGTCGACTGAAAACTGGTTGAATTGGCCGAGCATACGACTGTTCCTTAAGCTGTTTCGTAGAGGACGCGATACCGACCAAAGGCCCGTTTCGCACCCTGACAGGTTAGGAACTGATGCACCCCGCCAGAACCTCCATTTGCACTGCCTCGTCTAGTGCATTTGCACCTTAACGCTGGCCTTTGGGCCGCCACTCACTGGAGAACAAACCTCGCTCCCGCGCCCACACAATCGCCTCGCTGCGACTGTGCACATCCAGCTTGGAATACACCGTCGACACGTGGTTGCGCACAGTGTTGGGCGCCAGTTTCAGGCGTGCCGCGATTTCCTTGTCCGCCAGGCCTTCGCAGATCAGGCCGAGCACATCGCGCTCGCGGGCGGTCAGGTCGGTGAAGGACACACTGGGTAACTGCGGCGAGTTAATGTTCTTCACGTTGGCGAGTTTTTCGATCAACGTACGGGTGAACCAGGAAGCGTCTTTCATCACTTCTTCGATCGCCGCCACCAGTTCCAGCTCGGTACGTTTGCGTTCAGTGATGTTCATCAACACCAGCAGGTAGCACGGGTTGTCCTGAATGTTCACGGTGTCGGCCGACACCGTGCAGTCAATCACGCTCGAGTCTTTCCTGCGGATTCTGACATCGACCCGATCCAGGCTTCCCGCCTTCTCCAGCGCCGCGAACAGCCGTGTGCGCGCGCCCTTGTCATCGATAAAGTCGAGTTCGGCAACGGTTTTTCCGAGCACCTCTTCACTGGGGTACGCGAGGGTATCCAGGAAGGCTTCGTTGACGTCGATCACCACCTGATCCTGTGCACCACAGACCAGCGTCGGCACCGGCGTCAGGCGAAACGCCTTGGCGAACCGCTCCTCGCTCTGGCGCAGGGCAACCTCGGCCTTGTGCCGCGGCTCCATGTCGACGAAGGAAAACAGCATGCAGTCTTCCTCGTTGAACTCCAGCGGCTGACCGGCGACGATCACCTGCTTGCTGCCGCCTTCAGGCAGTTTCAGCTCAGCCTGCATCTGCGGGATCGTGGCGTGCTCGCGCAGACGCTCGATGGCCAGGTCCCTGTTTTCGGCGCCATCCAGAATGTCCAGCTCATAGGTCGAAGTCCCGATCACCTGATCGCGGGCATAGCCGGTCATTTCCAGGAAGCCCGAATTGACTTTGATGTAACGCAAATCGCTGAGACGACAGATCACCGCTGGTGCCGGGTTCGCATTGAACGTCTTTTCGAAACGCTGCTCGGCACTCGCCCATTCCGTGACATCGTCCATGATCAACACCAGCGACTCCGCCTCGCCGGCGCTGTCGGCGAGGACCATGCTGCGCACGTTATGAACCCACATGCGTTCCTCATCGTCGACCGGCGTCACCTCAACCAGCACATCGGCGAAGGTCTCGCCCTTGGCGACGCGGCTGATCGGGTAGTTCTCTGGCGGCACCGGGTGATTATTGCGATAGCGCAAGGCGAAGCGCTTGGCGTACTCCTTGGCATTGGCGCCCAACTCGCCGATCTGACTGACGCCATGCATGGCCAGCGCGGCTTCATTGGCCCACACAATGGTCTGGTCGAGTTCCAGCAAAATCACCCCATCGGACAAACCGGCGATGATTTGCTGCAACTGACGGCGATTGGCTTCGGTGGTCAGGACGTCCTGGCTCATTGGATCTCCACGGGTGCAGCGGCGCAGTGATGCGCCGCTCTGTGAAGTTTACGACCGCAGCAGAATGGGATAGTGCAAAGCACCTGAAGTTGCACTGACTGTGCAGCCGAACGCAAGCTCGACGGCGGCTACAGCGACCGGGCCAGCCGGTCGGCGAGGGCTTTGGCCTGACTGGCGACGTCGGTGACGGCCGTGCTTTCCCACCACATGCCGCGCAACGGCGGGCCCATGGCGAACAGGCGTTGGGCGACCTGTCCGTCGGCATCCAGCACGGCACCGTCAACCGCCGCCGCAATCCCCAACGCCAATGGCCCCGGGCGAATCAATCCGCGCGCCAGCAGTTGTTGCGGCAGCGGTCGGGCCACCCGACGCCAGTCGTATTCGATGCCGCTGGAATTGATCAACGCTGCGCCGCTGACCACGGTGGTTTCCACCTCACCGCGTCGACGGATGCGAATGCTCACTTGCCCCTCGACCGTCGATTCCAGCCCTTTGAACGACGCCGCCTGGATCCGCAACCGCCCTTCCTTGTGCAGCCGCGCCACCAACTCGGCACTCAACGGTGGCGAGCGGTGGTGATGACTTTCCCACCAGGGCCGCACATGCCGCACAAACTGTCGGCGCTGCACGTCCGTCGCCTGATTCCACAACCGGCCGATATGCGCCCGCACGGTATCGAGCGGCGCCTGCCAGTCGATGCCTTGAGCGAGGGCGTCCCGGCAATGCCGGCGCAGTTCGCGCACCAGCTGTCGAGGCGTGCGAATGCTCTGATCCTCAGCGAGAAAATCCACCCAGGCCGGCGGCTGCCGACGCACGTGCGGCAGCAAGCCGTGCCGGGAAAACACTTCAATCGGGCCACGATGCCCGGCCTGCTCCAACGAAACGACGGCATCGACCATGGTCAGGCCCGAACCGATGATCAACACCGTCGACTGCGGGTCCAGCCGGCGCATGGCCGCGACATCCCAAGGATCCAGCGCCGCAGCGTTCAAACCGCTGGATTCGGTCTGCGGGGTGCGCGCAGCGGGAAACATCCCCGTGGCCAGCACCGCGTAAGCGCCTTGCAAGCGTTGCCCGTCACTCAAGGTCAGCCATACCGAATCATCCCCGATTTGCAGATCGACCACCTCGGCCCGCACGTGCTCGACCGTCGAACCGTCCACCGCCCCCACCGCCTGCGCTTGCGCCAAGCGCTGCTGCACGTACACCCCGAACAGGCCCCGGGGCGGGAACAACTCACTGATCGGCACATGCTGCTCATCGGACTCCGGCCAGCCACCGGCCGCGATGTGTTCGGTAAGCCATTGGGTCAGGTCGTCAGCGTTGTCCGGGTCAACGCTCATGCGCGCAGCGTTACCGTTGAGCGTATGGCCCAGCTCGACCGCGCTGTACGCCTCGCCCCGCCCGAGTTCCGCGCGCGGCTCGATCACCAGCACCGAACGCTTGCCAGGCAATCGCAACAGCTGCGCCGCCAGCATCGCGCCGCTGAGGCCGCCGCCGACGATCAGGATGTCCGCGTGGCGGATGGCGTCGGTCGCCTGTGCGCGCTGGGTTTGAGTCATGGCGTTCTCACTGGTCAATGTTTACCTGAATAGAAACCGGGCAGGTCGCCCCGCGCCAGCAACGACTCGGCCGGTATCGAGGACGTAGGCCGTCGATGCGTAGTTGAGTGCCACGTTAATGTTTTGCTCGGCAATCAGGAAGCTCACCTGCTCGGCACGATTGAGTTGCGCGACGATCTCGACAATCTCCGGGACGATAATAGGCGCCAAACCCATGGAGGGTTCATCAAGCAGTACCAAAGTAGGACGTGTCATCAGCGCCCGGCCGATGGCGACCAGGTAGCTCATCGTTTCCGCTGAGCGATAGTCCGCAGTCAAATCACCACGTTTCGCACAAACCGCGTCGCCACAACCCCATCATTGCGGTAGCCGTGCGGCTGGTTGCTGGGGAACATGTAGAACTCGCCGGCGGCGATCTCATGCGGCGTGTCGCCCAGCATCAAGGTCAGGCAGCCTTCAAATACAAAGATCTGCTCACTCCAGCCCTCGGCATCCGGTTGCGAGGGGTAGATTTCTCCTGGTTGCAGGCACCACTCCCATTGCTCCACCTCGCGGGTAGCGGTGGCTTTGGACAGCAGAACGGCTTTGCTCCCGGGGATCGTACCGGCCCAGGCCACTTCGTTGATACGGCTCGGATCTCGGGCATCCGGCGCCTGGATCAAATCACTGAACGCCACGTCCAGCGCTTCGGCCACGCGATCAAGGGTGGTCAGGCTGACGTTTTTCTCGCCAGCCTCGATCGCCACCAGCATGCGACGGCTAACTCCGGACTTTTCGGCCAGCGCGGTCTGGCTCATATCGGCGGCATGGCGCAGGCGTCGGACGTTCTGGCTGACGTGCTGGAGGACCGAAGCCCGAGGGGTAGAATCTTTGTGCACTATATTGCTCACTCGGTGGGGTTGGGCAGTATACTGCGCAACATTCGACGCATTGTGCGTCGCCCTCAGGTAGCGCGCAAGGTCATGACGTCTGTGAACCCCTCTCACACTTCTCCCCGTTTCTCTCGGTTCAGCAAGGCCGAGTGCGTGCTGGTGCTGATCACCATGGTCTGGGGCGGGACATTCCTGCTGGTGCAGCATGCAATGACCGTCAGCGGGCCGATGTTTTTCGTCGGCCTGCGCTTTGCAGCGGCGGCAATCATTGTTGCGTTGTTCTCATGGCGTCACCTGCGGGACCTGACCCTGTTCGAACTCAAGGCCGGTGCCTTCATCGGCGTGGCGATCATGCTCGGTTACGGCTTGCAGACCGTGGGTTTGCAAAGTATTCCCAGCAGTCAGTCGGCGTTTATTACCGCGCTGTACGTGCCCTTCGTGCCGTTGCTGCAATGGCTGGTGCTGGGGCGGCGTCCGGGGCTGATGCCGAGCATCGGGATCATGCTGGCGTTTACCGGGTTGATGTTGCTGTCCGGGCCTGCGGGCGCTTCCTTTAATTTCAGCCCCGGTGAAATCGCCACGCTCATCAGCGCGGTCGCGATTGCGGCAGAGATCATTCTGATCAGCACCTATGCCGGTCAGGTCGATGTGCGCCGGGTGACGGTGGTGCAACTGGCGACCACGTCGGTGCTGGCGTTCCTGATGGTGGTGCCGACCCAGGAAGTGATTCCGGATTTCTCGTGGTTGTTGCTGTGCAGTGCACTGGGCCTGGGCGCCGCGAGCGCGGCAATCCAGGTGGCGATGAACTGGGCGCAGAAGAGCGTATCGCCGACTCGGGCGACGTTGATCTATGCGGGCGAGCCGGTGTGGGCCGGGATTGTCGGGCGGATCGCCGGGGAGCGGTTGCCGGCGATTGCTCTGGTGGGTGCGGGGTTAATTGTGGCGGCGGTGATAGTGAGTGAGTTGAAGACCAAGGGTAAGGCAGCTGCGACCGAAGAAGAGTTGGAACGGGAAACCCAAGGTTAAGCTTTAAGATTTTCAGTGCCTGGCGGATTGCCTTCGCGGGCAAGCCTCGCTCCTACGGGTTTTGTGTCGTTCGCAAGTTCGGGTATCGACACAAAACCCGTAGG
>NZ_JASCOM010000073.1:0-25169 GCF_029959925.1 Pseudomonas sp. PS02303 | reverse complement strand
GCTTGCTTCCGCTGGACTGCGCAGCAGTCTCCCAACCGGCCGATGCGCGACCAGAATAGGGACCGCTACGCGCTCCAGCGGGAGCAAGCTCCCTCGCCACAGCGGTAGGGTTCACAGATCAGCTTGTTACCAGTTCAACACCGCCCCCACCGCGAAGGTATCGGTGTCTTCGTTCTGGGCGCTGGTGTCGTGGCCGTTGATTTCGAACTGGTTGTACTCGGCCACGAGTTTGAGGTTGTCGTTGACGTCATGGAACAACGCAATGCCGCGGGTTTCATAGTCCGCGCCGCTGCCGACCACACCATTGCCGTCGTCATTGGTCTTGCCGTAAGACAAGGCCAGGCGGTTTTTGCCCAGCTTGTACGAGCCTTGCAGCAAGTAACCGTCGCTGTCGACGTTGCGCAGGGTCGGTTCGCCGGCGTTGTTGGTGAAGAACGGGTTAATCCCTTTGGCCTGGAAACCGGAGCCGGTCAGCGACAACCCGCCCATCTTCGCCTGCACACCGTAGCCGACGCCTTTGGAGGTGACCGATTCAACGGTGGAGTCGGTATTGTCCGAGGTCTGGTAGCTGCCGTTGACCCAGCTGTAAATCTTCGCGCCGCCGACATCAAACTGATAGGTGACCTCGCTCTCGGTACGCGGATTCTCCTGATACGCCTTGCCCAACGGGCTGCTGTCGTTGGTGTCCACCGGGTCGAGAATTCCCACGGCCACCCGCAAACCCTCCATCACCGGGGTGCGATAGGTGATCTGCGAGGTCGGGAACGGGTACGGGTAACCCGTACCGATATTGCCGAAGGACACGCCGCCACCGTCCACCAACCCCAGGGTATCGCTGACCTGGCCGTAACCGGCGAGCATTTCATCGAGCAGAATGTTGGAGCGGGCGAACAGGCCGAAATCCTTGCCGATCAACACTTCGCCCCATTCCGGATTGGCCACGGTGCCGTAGAACTGCCGCACGTCGATGGCGGTGTCGGTGCCATTGGTCTGGCTGTCGTTGATGGTCACCCAGAACGACGCCCGCGCACCGAGCTTCAGGTCATCGACCTGTTTTCCCATGTTGAAACCCAGGTAATTGGGCAGATAGCCCATTTTCACCCGCGCCTGTTTCCGGTCGTACTGGTCGCCTGCACGGTCCACATCGCTGTTCACGTAGAAGGCGTTGATGTAGCCGTCGGTTGAGAACGTGGTCTGGTCCTTGTCGTACAGCACGATCTCGGCCTCGGCCATCGTGCTCAAACCGAGGGTCGAGAGGCTGGCAATGAAGGCAGGCAAGTAACGATGCTTGAAGTTCTTATTGTTGTGCATGACGCGCTCCGCAGCGGGGGACTGGATGTCGGAGGCGATTATCGAAAGGGGACGGGCGGCGGCATACGCTGCCTTGGGGGCGGTTTTGAAGTGCTTTGGAGTGGCCGGGCGTGAGCGGCAAATTCGGTGTAAGACCGGGCTCAGGCACGGCCCGGAACTTTAGGTGTAAGACCGGCTAGGTCGCCGCTCTGAACAGCATGTAGGCGGCGACCACGACACACACGCTGGCAAAACCGATTTGCAGGGCTCGGGCCGGGACGCGCGCGCTCAGTTGTCGGCCGGCGATCATGCCGACCACGCTGGCAACAATGAACGCCACACCCAATGCGTCGATCCTGACCCCGGCATGAAACGCCCCGATCACACCGATGGCGGAAATCAGGCTAATCACCATCAAGGAGGTGGCGACGATGCCGCGCATTTGCACATCGGTCAGTTGCTTGAAGGCCGGGACAATCAAGAAGCCGCCACCGACCCCGAGCAAACCGGAAACAACGCCGGTCACCGCGCCCAATGCCGCGAGGGTCGCGGTGCATTTGGCGGTCCAGGAAAAACGCCCGGTCTGCTGATCAAGCATGCAGTTCTTCTGACCCCAGTTGGCGTGGCCGTGGTCGCTCGGTCCTTCTTCCTGGCGCTCGCGACGCAACATCCGCCAGGCCACCATGACCATCAGCAGACTGAACAGAATCATCAGGATTTTTTCCGGCAACTGATGGGCGAAGTAGATGCCGACCGGCGAAAAAATCGCCCCCAGCAGTGCGATCAGCAACGCCGCGCGATAGCGCACCAGGCCATGGCGCAAACCATCAATAGCCCCGACCGCTGCCGCGCTGCCCACCGCAAACAACGCCACCGGCGCAGCCTGGGTCATGGTCAATCCCAGCCCCAGCACCAAGGCCGGCACTGCAAGAATGCCGCCCCCTGCCCCGGTCAATCCCAGGACGAGGCCCATCACCACGCCAAAAAAACCTGCCAACAGCATAAAACGCTCGTAATCCGTGGGAAAAAGCCGGGAACGCCCGGTATCGATGTCTGACAGGATAGAGCCCGTGCGAATTTTTTCCTTCAGCATTTAACGCGGGGCTGGTCAGCGCAGGGAAAATGACACTACCCTCTTGGCTCGTCCTGAAAGAAACGGCCACCATGCCTGCCTTGATTGAAGCTTTTTTAGACCCTGCCTCCTCGACCTACAGTTACGTGATTCATGAAGGTGCTGGCAGTCAATGCGCCATCGTCGACCCGGTCCTCGACTACGACCCCGCCGCCGGTCGCACCGCCACCACCCAGGCGGACAAAATCATCGCCTTCGTTCGCAAGCATCAGTTGCAAGTGCAATGGCTGCTGGAAACCCACGCCCATGCCGATCACCTGTCCGCCGCACCGTATCTGCGTCGCGAGCTGGGCGGCAAAATCACCATCGGCCAGTCGATCAGCAAGGTCCAGGGCGTGTTCAAGGCCCTGTTCAACCTTGAGCCGGCATTTCGCAGTGACGGTTCGCAATTCGACCACCTGTTCGCCCCGGACGAATCATTCATGATCGGCCACCTCAAGGCCACGGCCCTGCATGTGCCCGGCCACACCCCGGCGGACATGGCCTATTTGATCGACGGTGACGTGATTCTGGTAGGCGATACCTTGTTCATGCCAGACGTGGGCACGGCCCGTTGCGACTTCCCCGGCGGCAATGCCCACCAGATGTTCGCCTCGATCCAAAAACTGCTGGCCTTCCCCGCCAGCGTCCGGCTCTACGTCTGCCACGACTACCCACCCGAAGGCCGCGAATCCCGCTGCATGACCACGGTCGGCGAGCAACGCAAAAGCAATATCCACGTCCATGACGGCATCGACGAAGCGGCGTTCGTCGCCATGCGCACCCAGCGTGATGCCGGGCTGGGCATGCCAACGCTGTTGCTGCCGGCGATTCAGGTGAATGTGCGGGCGGGGAATCTGCCGCCGGCCGAGGACAATGGCGTGACCTACCTGAAAATCCCCCTGAATAAACTCTGAAGCGATCGTTCCCACGCTCTGCGTGGGAATGATCACTCTAGGCCCCCAAGGTCAGGCCATTCGCAGGCAACGGCAGTGCGGTTTTATAGCGCACTTGCTTGAGCGCAAAACTTGAACGGATGTTGGCCACACCAGGCACTTTGGTCAGGAAGTCCATCATGAAGCGTTCCAGCGACTGAATGGTCGGCACCAGCACCCGGATCAGATAGTCCGGGTCCCCCGCCATCAAATAGCATTCCATTACTTCCGGGCGATCCGAAATCGCTTCCTCGAAATGCTGCAACGCCTCTTCCACCTGTTTCTCCAGGCTGACATGAATAAACACGTTCACGTGCAAACCCAGCAAGTCGGCGTCCAGCAGCGTCACTTGCTCGCGAATCAGCCCTAATTCTTCCATCGCCTTGACCCGGTTGAAGCACGGCGTTGGCGACAGGTTCACCGAGCGTGCGAGGTCGGCGTTGGTGATACGGGCGTTCTCCTGAAGGCTGTTCAAAATGCCGATATCGGTACGGTCCAGTTTACGCATGAGACAAAACCACCTGTTTTTTATGTTTATGCAGGTTTTTTATCCTCAAATGATCTCCCGCGCAACGAAACAGAGATAAATATTCTTCTGCGCCGGGCCTATGATTGTTGTAGGACAAGATTTCTTTTATCGAAGAATGACGGTCAGCTCACTACAAGAAATTCACAAGATCGAGCGTAGAAGCCATGAACCAAGCGTATGAACCGCTGCACCTGCACGTTCCCGAACCATCGGGCCGTCCTGGCTGCAAAACCGACTTCTCCTACCTGCGTCTGACCGACGCCGGCACGGTGCGCAAACCCCCAATCGACGTTGAACCCGCCGACACCGCCGACCTGGCCAAAGGCCTGATTCGCGTGCTCGACGACCAGGGCAATGCCCTCGGTCCATGGGCTGAAGGCGTACCGGTCGAGATCCTGCGAAAAGGCATGCGCGCCATGCTTAAGACGCGGATCTACGACAACCGCATGGTGGTCGCCCAGCGTCAGAAAAAAATGTCGTTCTACATGCAGAGCCTTGGCGAAGAAGCCATCGGCAGCGGCCAGGCCTTGGCGCTGAACGTCGATGACATGTGCTTCCCGACCTACCGCCAGCAAAGCATCCTGATGGCACGCGATGTACCGCTGGTAGACCTGATCTGCCAACTGCTGTCCAACGAGCGCGATCCGCTCAAGGGCCGTCAGTTGCCGATCATGTATTCGGTCAAGGACTATGGCTTCTTCACCATTTCCGGCAACCTCGCCACCCAATTCGTACAAGGTGTGGGCTGGGGCATGGCCTCGGCGATCAAGGGCGACACCAAAATCGCCTCGGCGTGGATTGGCGATGGCGCCACCGCTGAATCCGACTTCCACACCGCCCTCACCTTTGCCCACGTTTACCGTGCGCCAGTGATCCTCAACGTGGTCAACAACCAGTGGGCGATCTCGACGTTCCAGGCGATTGCCGGTGGTGAAGCCACTACGTTCGCCGGTCGTGGCGTGGGTTGCGGCATTGCCTCCCTGCGGGTCGACGGCAACGATTTCGTCGCGGTCTATGCCGCCTCCGCCTGGGCCGCCGAACGTGCGCGCCGCAACCTCGGCCCGACCATGATCGAATGGGTCACCTACCGCGCCGGCCCTCACTCCACTTCCGATGATCCGTCCAAATACCGTCCTGCCGACGACTGGAGCTACTTCCCGTTGGGCGACCCGATTGCGCGCCTCAAGCAGCACCTGATCAAGATCGGCCACTGGTCCGAAGAGGAACACGTTGCCGTCAGCGCTGAACTGGAAGCCGAAGTGATTGCCGCCCAGAAAGAGGCCGAGCAGTACGGCACCCTGGCCGGTGGCCAGATTCCAAGCGCCGCGACCATGTTCGAAGACGTCTATAAAGAGATGCCGGAGCACTTGAAGCGCCAGCGTCAAGAGTTGGGGATCTGACATGAACGATCACAACAATAATATCGAGTTGGAAACCGCCATGACCACGACCACCATGACCATGATCCAGGCCCTGCGCTCGGCCATGGATGTGATGCTTGAGCGTGACGACAACGTCGTGGTGTTCGGCCAGGACGTCGGTTACTTCGGCGGTGTGTTCCGCTGCACCGAAGGCCTGCAGACCAAGTACGGTACCTCCCGGGTGTTCGATGCGCCGATCTCAGAAAGCGGCATTGTCGGCGTTGCCGTGGGCATGGGTGCCTACGGTCTGCGCCCGGTCGCCGAGATCCAGTTCGCCGACTACGTGTACCCGGCGTCGGACCAGATCATTTCCGAAGCCGCGCGCCTGCGCTATCGCTCGGCCGGCGAGTTCACCGCACCGATGACCCTGCGCATGCCTTGCGGCGGCGGCATCTACGGTGGCCAGACCCACAGCCAAAGTATTGAGGCGATGTTTACTCAGGTCTGCGGCTTGCGCACGGTCATGCCGTCCAACCCTTACGACGCCAAAGGCCTGCTGATCGCCTCCATCGAAAACGATGACCCGGTGATCTTCCTCGAGCCAAAACGCCTGTACAACGGCCCGTTCGACGGCCACCACGACCGCCCGGTAACCCCGTGGTCGAAACACCCGGCCGCCCAGGTCCCGGACGGTTACTACACCGTGCCGCTGGACGTTGCCGCCATCGCCCGTCCCGGCAAGGACGTGACCATCCTGACCTACGGCACCACCGTTTACGTGTCGCAAGTCGCCGCGGAAGAAACCGGGATCGACGCTGAAGTCATCGACCTGCGCAGCCTGTGGCCGCTGGACCTGGACGCCATCGTCAAATCGGTGAAGAAAACCGGCCGCTGCGTGATCGTTCACGAAGCGACCCGCACGTGCGGCTTCGGCGCCGAACTGGTCGCCCTGGTGCAAGAGCATTGCTTCCATCACCTGGAAGCGCCGATCGAACGCGTCACCGGTTGGGACACTCCCTACCCGCACGCGCAAGAGTGGGCGTATTTCCCTGGTCCGTCCCGAGTGGGTGCGGCGTTGAAACGGGTCATGGAGGTCTGAATGGGCACGCACGTTATTAAAATGCCGGACATTGGCGAAGGCATTGCAGAAGTTGAATTGTCGGTATGGCACGTCAAGGTTGGCGACATGGTCGTCGAAGATCAGGTGCTGGCCGATGTGATGACGGACAAGGCGATGGTCGACATCCCGTCTCCGGTGCACGGCAAGGTGATTGCGCTGGGCGGACAGCCAGGCGAAGTCATGGCGGTGGGCAGCATCCTGATCAGCATTGAAGTCGAAGGCGCGGGCAACGTTAAAGAGTCGGCTCAGCCGGCAGCCCCTGCGGTGAAAGAAGCGCCGGTTGCGACGCCGAAAGTTGAGCCCGTGGTCGCAAGCAAATCGGTCACTGCAGCAGCGCCCCGGGCCGCTGTTTGCCAAGGCCCGATGGTCGCTCGCGAAGCCGACGAACGCCCGCTGGCCTCCCCGGCCGTGCGCAAGCATGCGCTGGACCTCGGCATCCAGTTGCGTCTGGTCCGTGGCACCGGCCCTGCCGGTCGCGTGTTGCACGAAGACCTCGACGCCTATCTGGCCCAGGGTCAGCAGCCGCAATCGACCGTGGCCGCCGCTTACGCCCAGCGTAACGACGAAGAGCAAATCCAGGTCATCGGCATGCGCCGCAAGATCGCCCAGCGCATGCAGGATGCCACTCAGCGTGCCGCGCACTTCAGTTATGTCGAAGAAATCGACGTCACCGCCGTTGAAGAACTGCGCGCGCACCTGAACGAAAAACACGGGGCGACCCGAGGCAAGCTGACATTGCTGCCGTTCCTGGTCCGCGCACTGGTTGTCGCCCTGCGCGACTTCCCGCAGATCAATGCCCGTTACGACGACGAAGCCCAGGTCATCACCCGCCTCGGCGCCGTCCACGTGGGCATCGCCACGCAAGCCGACATCGGCTTGATGGTGCCGGTGGTGCGTCACGCCGAAGCCCGCAGCCTGTGGGATAACGCGGCCGAAATCGCCCGCTTGGCCACGGCCGCACGTAATGGCAAGGCCAGCCGCGATGAACTGTCCGGCTCGAGCATCACCCTGACCAGCCTAGGCGCGCTGGGCGGCATCGTCAGCACGCCGGTGCTGAACCTGCCGGAAGTGGCGATCGTCGGCGTCAACAAGATCGTCGAACGCCCGATGGTGGTCAAAGGCCAGATCGTGATTCGCAAGATGATGAACCTCTCCAGCTCCTTCGATCACCGCGTGGTCGATGGCATGGACGCGGCGCAATTCATCCAGGCCATCCGTGGTTTGCTCGAACAACCCGCCACCCTGTTTGTGGAGTAAGAGATGCAGACTTTGAACACCACTCTGCTGATCATCGGCGGCGGCCCTGGCGGTTATGTGACGGCGATCCGTGCCGGCCAGTTGGGCATCTCGACCATTCTGGTGGAAGGCGAATCGTTGGGCGGTACGTGCCTGAACATCGGCTGCATTCCGTCGAAGGCGTTGATTCATGTCGCTGAACAGTTCCACCAGACGCAACACCACAGCCAGCACTCTGCGCTGGGCATCAGCGTCTCCGCGCCAACTCTCGACATCGGCAAAAGCGTCGAGTGGAAGGACGGCATCGTTGATCGCCTGACCACCGGCGTCGCGGCACTGTTGAAAAAGAACAAAGTCCAGGTCATTCAAGGCTGGGCGAAAGTGATTGATGGCAAAACCGTGGAAGTAGGCGATACGCGAATCCAGTGCGAGCACCTGGTGCTGGCCACGGGCTCGAAAAGCGTGAACCTGCCGATGTTGCCGATTGGCGGACCGATCATCTCCTCCACCGAAGCCCTGGCCCCGAAGTCCGTGCCGAAACGCCTGGTCGTGGTCGGTGGCGGTTACATCGGTCTGGAGCTCGGAATTGCCTATCGCAAACTCGGCGCTGACGTGAGCGTGGTCGAGGCGCAGGAGCGCATTCTGCCGGCCTACGATGCCGAACTGACCCAGCCGGTACACGACGAACTGAAAAAGCTCGGTGTAAAGCTTTACTTGAAGCACAGCGTACAAGGCTTTGATTCTTCTAGTAATACACTGCAAGTTTTGCAACCGGGTGGCGACACACTCAACCTGGAAACGGATCAGGTGCTGGTGGCCGTCGGTCGCAAGCCGAACACCCAGGGCTGGAACCTTGAAGCGCTGAATCTGGACATGAATGGCTCGGCGATCAAGATCGACCACCACTGCCAGACCAGTATGCGCAACGTTTACGCCATCGGCGACCTGAGCGGCGAACCGATGCTCGCGCACCGGGCCATGGCTCAGGGCGAGATGGTGGCCGAACTGATCAGCGGCAAATCCCGCGAGTTCAACCCGACCGCCATCGCTGCCGTGTGCTTCACCGACCCGGAACTGGTGGTGGTCGGCAAGACCCCGGACGACGTCAAGGCTGCCGGCCTGGACTGCATCGTTTCCAGTTTCCCGTTCGCGGCCAATGGCCGGGCGATGACGCTGGAATCGAAAAGCGGCTTCGTGCGCGTCGTGGCACGCCGTGACAATCATGTGATTGTTGGCTGGCAAGCGGTGGGTGTGGGCGTTTCGGAGTTGTCGACGGCGTTTGGCCAGAGCCTGGAAATGGGCGCTCGGCTGGAAGACATTGCCGGCACGATTCATGCGCATCCGACGCTGGGCGAGGCGGTGCAAGAAGCCGCGCTGCGCGCTTTGGGGCATGCACTGCACCTGTGATTCAGAACATGGATGGCGGCATAGATGACCCCATCGCCAGCAGGCCAGCTCCCACATTTGCAATGCCTTCTCCTGTGGGAGCCAGCCTGCCAGCGATTTCTTGAGGTCAACTCGATTTATCTGTCTGTCATCCGATAGTCCGGGCTGCGAAACAGGCCCGTAATGAAGTATTGTTGTCCCCATCCAGAAAAACGTCAGAAGCCTTGAACCGTTTCGGCGGTTGTTAAGTGATAGAGGGTGTCATGGGTAACGAAAGCATCAATTGGGACAAGTTGGGTTTTGACTACATCAAGACAGACAAGCGCTATCTGTCGCACTGGCGTAATGGCGAGTGGGACACAGGCACCCTGACCGAAGACAACGTGCTGCACATCAGCGAAGGCTCCACTGCCCTTCACTATGGCCAGCAATGCTTCGAGGGCCTGAAGGCTTATCGTTGCAAGGACGGTTCGATCAACCTGTTCCGCCCGGATCAGAACGCCGCCCGCATGCAACGCAGCTGCGCCCGTCTGCTGATGCCGCAGGTGTCCACCGAGCAGTTCGTCGAAGCGTGCAAGGAAGTGGTCCGCGCCAACGAGCGTTTCATCCCGCCTTACGGCACCGGCGGCGCGCTGTACCTGCGTCCGTTCGTAATCGGCGTGGGTGACAACATCGGCGTGCGTACCGCCCCCGAGTTCATCTTCTCGATTTTCTGCATTCCGGTCGGCGCTTACTTCAAAGGTGGCCTGACCCCGCACAACTTCCTAATCTCCAGCTACGACCGCGCCGCTCCACAAGGCACCGGTGCAGCCAAGGTCGGTGGCAACTACGCGGCCAGCCTGATGCCAGGTTCCCAGGCCAAGAAAGCCCACTTCGCCGACTGCATCTACCTGGACCCGATGACCCACACCAAAATCGAAGAAGTCGGCTCGGCCAACTTCTTCGGGATCACCCACGACAACAAGTTCGTCACGCCGAACTCGCCGTCGGTCCTGCCAGGCATCACCCGCCTGTCGTTGATCGAGCTGGCCAAATCGCGTCTGGGCCTGGAAGTGGTTGAAGGTGACGTGTTCATCGACAAGCTGTCCGACTTCAAGGAAGCCGGCGCTTGCGGTACCGCTGCGGTGATCACACCGATCGGCGGCATCAGCTACAACGACCATCTGCATGTGTTCCACAGCGAAACCGAAGTCGGCCCGGTCACCCAGAAGCTCTACAAAGAGCTGACCGGTGTTCAAACCGGTGACGTCGAAGCGCCAGCGGGCTGGATCGTCAAGGTCTGATCTGACCCCAGCAGCATCGAAGCCCTCCTTCGCTTTAGCGATGGGGGGCTTTTTTTATCAGCGCTGCCCGGCTTCTCCCCGCGCAATACGTTTACCTCCCCTGCCCTTGATTCCACTCGCCTGGCCGTCCTGTTGCTTACCCGTGCGTGCCTGGGTGATCAGTCCCGGAATCAGCGCTCCTTCCGGCAGGTTTTTCCAGAACCGGGCCGGCAAATGCCCTTGCATGACTTTCGGGTTCAGGCGCGCCGGATTGAAGATGTGGCTGTAGTAGGTCAGCCACATGTCGCTGTGCGGGTCGTCGACGTTTTGCGCCAGCTGCTGCCATTCAATTGGGCACTGGCGTTGGTGGATCAACTGCTCACCGTCGTAGTAGACCCCGTCCCTGGGCGTTGCAATCAACCAGCGATGCCGGCCCATGCGCCCGATAAAATGTTCACTGGCACTGTGCAGGATGTCGTGGGCGGGTTCATGCCAGGCAACGTATTGCGGGCCCTCACTTTCAGGCATTGCGACGAATCGTACGAATGCATGTAAGTGATGAGATTCACGCTGTACCTGTTTGATTCTTCTATGAAATTCACTGCCTAATTTGTCTCCGGCCAGCATGGCGGTGCGGTCACCATGACTGACCCGCCACAGCACTTCGTACAACAGACTCCAGCGCTGATCCCCCCGATAACGAGCGGCGCGCTCCAGGGTGTCCAACAGCGTTCGCGGTATTCGTGCGTGAAACGGCCCCTGGGTTTGAGGTGGCGCATCGTCGCTGGCGAACAGATCGCAGACGCCTTCACTGGCCCAACTCACCTGGCTTGGGTCCACCTCATGGCTGAGCAGCCAGCGCGCCTGCTGGCGCCACGTGTCGAACAGGTCATCGCAATCGAGGCTGATCATCCCCATAACCCCATTTGTTGCGGCTGCGGCCGGTCGCGCAATTGCTGATACAACAAATGGCTGGTGACCTCGGCCTGCTGCGGGTGGTAATCGCAGGTGATGAAGAACGGTTTGGCCTTGGCCAGCACGCAACGCATTCGGGTCAGGTCTTCGTAGCGGATGCGGCGCTGACGGCGCAATTCCACCAGGCGCTCGGTGGTGCGAAGGCCAATACCGGGAATGCGTGCGATCAACGATGCCTCGGCGCGATTGAGGTCCAGTGGGAAGATCTCGCGGTTCTCCAATGCCCACGCCAGTTTCGGATCGATGTCGAGCGCCAGGTGCCCGGGCCCCTTGAACAGTTCGCCAGCGGTAAAGCCGTAGCTGCGCAACAGGAAGTCCGCCTGATACAAACGGTGCTCGCGCATCAATGGCGGCGCGGCCAGCGGCACGCTTTTCGGGCTGTTGGGGATCGGGCTGAACGCCGAGTAATAGACCCTTCGCAAACTGAAGTTGCCGTACAACGCCTGGGCGCTATGGAGAATGGTGCTGTCATCGGTGTCATCAGCACCGACGATCATCTGCGTGCTCTGCCCGGCCGGGGCAAATTTCGGTGCGCGGGGTTCGTTGAGTACGGTCTGGACACCGGTGTAGATGGTTTGCATCGCTTGCTTGATCGAGCCCAGCTGTTTCTCGGGGGCCAGGGTTTGCAGGCTGGCGTCGGTGGGCAGTTCAATGTTCACGCTCAAGCGATCGGCATAGCGCCCCGCTTCCTCGATCAGCGCCGGATCGGCTTCGGGAATGGTCTTGAGGTGGATGTAGCCCCGGAACTCGTGGTCTTCGCGCAGCAGTTTGGCCACGCGGATCAGTTGCTCCATGGTGTAGTCCGCCGAGCGAATGATCCCGGAACTGAGAAACAACCCACTGACGCAGTTGCGCCGGTAGAAATCCATGGTCAGCGTCACCACTTCTTCCGGCGTGAAGCGTGCGCGTGGCACGTCGCTGGAACGTCGATTGACGCAATACTGGCAGTCATAGAGACAGAAGTTGGTCAGCAGAACCTTCAGCAACGACACGCAGCGGCCGTCCGGCGTGTAGCTGTGGCAAATGCCCATGCCGTCGGTCGAGCCCAGGCCGCTCTTGCCCTCGGAACTACGCTTGGGCGCGCCACTGCTGGCGCAAGACGCGTCGTACTTGGCGGCGTCGGCGAGAATGCTGAGCTTGTCGATGAGTTCCATGGGGCACGCCTATTACTGTGTGGATATACAGTATAGGGTCGACCTTCAAGGCACAAGTCATCAGCGAACCCTTGGTCGGGTCAGATCACATCACGCGCAGGTAGCGGTGGGCGTTGTTCGCGGATGGGTTGCACGGTTGGCTGCGCCAGCGTCAGGTCGAACTGTGCACCCAATTCCTTGCGCCCCAGCGCCGTCAACGCCAGCGCCCTGCTGTCCAGATCCTGCGTCACCCATTTGCGCTTGATCGCGGTTTGCAGCAACGCCGCCCCCAGCGAACCTCCCAAATGTGGCCGACGCATACTCCAGTCCAGGCATGGGCACGCGAAGCGGCGACGCAAGGTGTTCAGGTCATTGACTTCAATGCCCAACCTTTCCATCAACGCCTCGCCGCTGTCGCTCAGGCGATAAGCCTGCTCGTCAGTTTCCAGCAACCAGCCTTTTTCCAGCATCCGGTCGTGCAGTAGCACCGCCAGCGTCCCGGCCATGTGGTCATAGCAAGTGCGGGCGAATTGCAGGCGATCCGGTGTACGCGAGGTGAAAGTCGGCGCAGTGTTCTGGCCGATCACCATCAGCGCTTCCAGGGCCTGGGCCACGCGCTGGTCGGCGAGGCTGTAATAACGATGGCGACCCTGCACGTGCAAACGCAGCAGCGCCAGCTCCTTGAGCTTGGCCAGGTGAGCGCTGGCGGTGGAAGCGCTGACATCGGCAATCGCCGCCAGCTCAGTGCTGGTGCGGGCGTGGCCGTCCATCAGCGAACAGAGGATTTTCGTCCGGGCCGGTTCCGCGATGGCCGCGGCCACTTGAGAGACGCCGATGTCGTGTTGTTCAACGTTCATATTTCGCTCCCGGACGAATCAAGACCGTTTCGAACTGGAGATAGTAGCAACACTTCTCCCACCACGAACAAGGCTGCGACCCATGGACCCGATCATCGCTGCGACTCATACCGATCCCTATCCCCATTACGCCCGGCTGCGCGCCGAGGGTGGGCTGGTGTTTCACCAAGGACTGAAATTGTGGGTGGCGAGCAGCGCCCAGGCCGTTGCGGCGGTGCTGGCGAACCGGAATTGCCATGTCCGACCGGCCGCTGAGCCGGTACCCAAAGGGATTGCCGACGGCATGGCCGGCAAGGTATTCGGGCAATTGATGCGGATGAATGAGGGCGAGCGCCAGCGTTGCCCGAGGTCGGCGATTGAGCCGGGTTTGGCGCTGATTGATGTGGACGAGGTCAACGCACTGGTGAGCGCGCGGTTGATCACGCCGGATGCCGACGGGTTGTACAACGCCATGTTCCGCGGGCCGGTTTGCGTGGTGGCGGCGCTGTTGGGGTTTTTACCGGCTCAGGGCCGGGCGATCAGTGAGCTGACGGCGGATTTCGTGGCGTGTCTGTCGCCGCTCAGTGATCCGCTGCAATTGGAAACTGCCCACGCTGCCGCTGAGAAGTTAAGGGGGCTTTTCGTTGAGTTGCTAAATGATCCGGGCAATAAAAGCTCACTGCTCGGCGGGATTCGGGCGCGCTTCGCGGGTGATCCTGAAATGTTGATTGCCAATCTGATCGGGCTGTTTTCGCAGACGTATGAAGCCACCGCCGGACTGATCGGCAACGCAATGTTGGCGTTGATTAAAAACCTGTCGCTGCTACGCGACTCGACACCCGTTGACGACTTGATCGCCGAAGTTCAGCGCTTCGACCCTTCCGTGCAGAACACCCGCCGGTTTGTCGCAGCACCGTGCGAAATCGAGGGTGTAAGTCTCAATGCCGGCGATGTGGTTCTGGTGCTGCTGGCTTCGGCCAATCGAGACCCCCAACTCAATGAGAGTCCCGACGCATTTATTCTGGATCGCCCGCAGCGGCGCAGTTTTACGTTTGGTGCGGGGCGGCATCAATGTCCGGGGCAACTGCTGGCGTTGGGGATTGCCAGTGCCACGTTGAGCGAAATTCTGCTGCATCCCCCTGCACTGGATCGATTGGCCTGGAAGTACCGGCCTTCGCTGAACGGGCGTATTCCAGTCTTTAGCGAGTATTCACCCCGTCGCCGCAATGAATGTCATCGCCACCAAGTGTCATTTTGACTACCGCGCAGTCGTTACGACTACTTTTCAATGGAGTCAAAGTAACAACAGAGCCCCCACAACCCGCGTCCTGCCTGACATCCCGGACTGGCCCGTTTTTTGATCACATGTTTACGCTTTCGATCAACCAATGATCGCCCCCTAAAAGACAGGCTGGATTATCAGGAAGAGGATTACTGCATGCTCAACGAATTTCACAATCGCTTGGCCGTCGTTACTGGCGCGAGTTCCGGCATCGGCCTGGCTGTTACCGAACAGCTATTGGAGCAAGGCGCTCGCGTATTGGCGATGTCACGCCAGATAGGTGGCCTCGGCGAATTGGCGGAACGCTACAAAGACCAACTCGCCTGGGTGGCCGGAGATATCACCCGCCAAGAGGACCTCGCCCGGCTGGGCACTCGCGCCGAAGCCTTGGGGCCAGTGGATTTCGTGGTGCCCAATGCCGGCATTGCGCAACTGGCCGATGGCCTGGATGTAGCCGCCTTCGACCGACAGTGGGCGGTCAACGGCGCCGGTGCGCTGAACACCTTGGCCTGCCTGCGCAGCCACCTTGCGGCGACCGCGTCGGTGGTGTTCATCGGCACGTTCCTGGCCAACGTGACCTTTCCTGGTCTGGCCGCCTACATCGCCTCGAAAGCAGCGCTGATGGCGCACGTCCGGACCCTGGCCGTAGAATTGGCGCCTCACGGCATCCGTATCAACACCGTATCGCCAGGCCCTACGGCTACCCCGATCTGGTCGACGCTAGGCTTGAAGCCTGCGGAACTGGGCGATGTCGCCAACTCGGTGAACCAGCGGCTGCTCGACGGAGAGTTTCTAAAACCGGGTGCCGTGGCAGACGTCATCCTGTTCCAATTGAGCCGTGGCGCACGTAGCGTGTACGGCCAGGATTGGGTGGTCGACAGCGGGTACACCCTGCGCTAGACCCGCATTTGTCTGCGCTTCAGGACGCCACGATCACGCCAGTCGATCCGCGACAAACTCGACAAAGGCGTGCAACTTGGGCAACGATTTCCTGGAGCGCGGATACACCATCTGCACCGGTTTGGGCGGCGGTACGTAGGCGTCCATGATCCTCACCAGCTCACCTTTGGCCAACGCCGCCGACACCAGAAAGTCGGGCTGCATCAAAATCCCCTCCCCGGCCACGGCCGCCTGCAACAACACCTGACCGTCATTGCTCTTCAACACGGCGCTTTCGGGCCAGGGCACTTCGCTGGAGCCGTTTCTCAGCGGCCAGGCAAACCGGTTATTCCAGGACGTATGAGTGAGAATTCGGTGCCGGTGCAGGTCCTCGGGGGACTGCGGTTCCTGCCATCTTTCCAGATACCGGGGCGAAGCGCAGATCACCATGCGATACGGCGGCAACGGCGTGGCCAGCAGGTTGACGCCAATCAGCTCGGAAATCCTGAACGCCAGATCGAATGATGTCTCGTACAGATCGATCACTTCATTGCTCAAAATCAGCTCGACCTGGATCTGCGGATAACGCTGCATGAATTCGGACACCAGCGGCCCGACCAGGGAAACGCCGAGACTCATCGGCGCGGTGATGCGCAACAGGCCGCTGGGTTCCGGGCTGGACGCTTCCACCCGACTGAACGCGTAGTTCACTTGCGCCAGCGCCAGTTTGGCTTCTTCGTAAAACAGCCGCCCCTCGCCCGTGATGGACTGCCGACGCGTGGTGCGTTTAATCAGCTGGGTATTGAGGGTTTTCTCCAGCCCCTGGATATGCCGCCCGACCATGACCGCCGACATCCCGACTTCACTGGCCGCATCGGCGAAGCTGCCCGCCTCGACCACGGCGACGAAGACTTCCATTTGCCTGAGTTTGCTCATGTCCCTGCCTTGCATTCAATACATCAGGTTAAAGGAGTAATAACCGGCGATGCGTTTATCACCCGGGACTTTGTCCCTAGAGTCACTGCAATAAAGTGCATAACGAGGCGCCATTGATGCAAACCCTACTGGACATGTCACTGAGTTCTTTTGCGCGGGCAGACCTGTTGCAAGGCCCGACGCCGATTCAGCGCGCCGAACGCCTGGAAAAGCTGCTGGGTTTGAAGGCACAAGGTATCGGCCTGTTTCTCAAGCGCGATGATCACATGTTGATCGGCGGTGGCGGCAACAAACTGCGCAAACTCGAATTCCACCTCGGCGCGGCGCTGGCGGCCGGGGTCGACACGGTCATCACCATCGGCGGTCTCCAGTCCAACCATGCACGGCTAACGGCCGCCGTGTGCGCCCGCCTGGGCATTGCCTGCGAATTGATCCTGACCCGTTCGGTGCCCAAAGCCGAAGTGGACTACGAGCTCAACGGCAACGTCCTGCTCGATCAGTTGTTCGGCGCCGACATACGGGTGCTTGCCGGCGGAAGCGACTCGCTTACCGAGGCCGAGAAACGCGCCGCCCACCTTCGGGAAGCCGGGCGCACAGTGTTGGTGATACCAACGGGTGGCTCAACGCCGCTGGGCAGCCTCGGTTACGCACGCTGCGCTGCGGAGATCGCGCAGCAGGAAACGCAACTCGGCCTCACCTTCAACCAGGTGGTCGTGCCCAATGGCAGCGCCGGCACCCACGCCGGACTCGCCGCAGGGTTCCAGTTGCTGGGTCGGGGTACGTCGATGGTCAAATCGTATTCGGTCTTGTCTGATCGGGACACGTCAGCGGACAGAACCGTGCGACTGACTCAGGACGCACTGACGTTATTGGGCAGCAGCGCCGTCGTTGAGGCGTCAGAGATTGTGATTGATGGCAGTCAACTGGGCGACGGTTACGGTCTGCCGACCCCCGCCATGCTCGACGCGGTGCGCCTGATGGCTCGCGCGGAAGGTCTGTTGATTGACCCCGTGTATTCCGGGAAAGCGTTTGCCGGGCTGTTGGGTGATATCAGGCAGGGAAGTTTCCAGCGCGGTGACAATCTGCTGTTTGTGATGACCGGGGGAACGCCGGGGTTGTATGCGTATCGGGAGACGTTTCAGGTCTGATCCGAAAGGTTAACGGGAATCTGTGGTGAGGGTGCCTCTTCCCTCACCAATTTTGGAAAAAACGACCGAACATTCAGAAAAAACTTACATCCATTTAATGCCCATTGCTATAGCGTCCGCATCGTTTACAAAAGTTGAAACAAGGATGCTCATGGCTAGCAAGACCGACACACCTGCAGTTCAAAACCCACCGTCACGCGACGGGCACCCGGCTTGCAACAACCGCCAGGATCACTCGGGAATAGATCAGCAGGCCCACTACGTTTTCTGGATCAGTGGATTTTCAAAAGGTGATGATGAAGGTGACTTCTTAAGGTACGAACTGACCGTTCTACCTGAATTTGAAGCTGCAATATTGAATGTACTTGGCTGGAACAATCTTGATGAAAGCGCCTACGGGGATTGTTTACTGACTGCCGAGCAAATTATAAAAATCGCCATAGCCATTGATGTGCAGCTACCGACTGACCTGGACCTCTTCATAGGCGTGCGGGAATAGTGGGGAAAGCTGTTTGATTGCAGCGAGGGGCTTGCCTCCTCGCAGCACCAGCCATTTCAGCCCACGCGCCAATCAATCATCCCGCGTCAGCACTTCCAGCAATTCAATCTCGAAAATCAAATTCGAATTCGGCGTGATCGCGCCCATCGTCCGCTCGCCGTAGGCCAAATGCGCCGGCACCCACAATTTGCGCTTGCCGCCCACCTGCATGCCCATAATTCCCTGATCCCAACCCTTGATCACCCTCCCTGTGCCAATCACACACTGAAAAGGTTTGCCACGGCTGTAGGACGAATCGAATTCGGTGCCGTCTTCCAGCCAGCCGCGGTATTGGGTGGTGATCAGCGCGCCTTTGACGGCGGCTTTGCCGGCGCCCACTTCAAGATCGATTATCTGCAATTCATCATTCATCACGTTCACTCTATTGTTCTCACACCCGACAGGGCCCAATGGGCGCCGTTTTCCCAGAAATGTGCGCCATTGGCAACCCATTCGGAACGGTTTTCGGCATTAACCTCAACTAAGATAAGCAACACCAAGACACTCGGATCAATATGACACGATGGCAACCCCTGAATGAATGACGTCTGGACCAGCGCAGCCATCGGCTCAGTGATGCTTGCCCTGATCATTGCGCTGATCTGCCGCGAGCGCTCGCTGCAAAAGCAATTGGCCGAGCAACGCGCGCTGATCGCCAGCCTGTCCGAAGGCCTGCACATTCGCCAGGACGGCGACGCCGAGCGTTTCAAGCGCAGCCAATACTTCGCCCGCATCGGCACCTGGGACTGGGATGTCGACACCGACAAGCTCTACTGGTCGGACGCGATCTACGGGATGTTCGGTTTCAAGATCGGCGAGGTCACACCCTCCTACGCACTGTTCTGCGCCTGCGTACACCCGGACGACCGGGCCAACGTTCGTGCCGGGGAATTGCGATGCCTGGAAACCGGTGAAAACCATGACGAGGAATACCGCGTTGTCTGGCCCGACGGCAGCATTCGCTGGCTGCGGGAAACCGGCAACGTGGTCAAGAACGACCATGACGCAACCATCAAGATGATGGGTGTGGTGCGCGACATCACCGAGGAAAAAGCCTCGGCCAGTTACCTGCAACACCTGGCCCATTACGACCCGTTGACCGGCCTGCCCAATCGCCTGGTGCTTGAAGAACGTCTGTGCGAAGCGCTCGAACAGGCACGGGTCAGCGCCACCCGGGTGGCATTAGTGTTTGTCGATCTCAACGGGTTCAAGGCGATCAACGACCACTACGGTCATGCGGCCGGCGACCGGGTCCTGATCACGACCGCTACGCGATTGAAGAAAATCCTGCGCTCGACCGACACCGTTGCCCGAATCGGCGGCGATGAATTCGTGGTCATTCTGCAAGGGTTGCCCCAAGGCGTCAGCCTGCAAGACGAGGCTCGCACCATCTGCCAGAAAATCTTCGTCGAACTGTCACCGCCGATCACCATCGGCAACGACCAACGCCACATCGGCACCAGCCTCGGGGTCGCGGTATTCCCGGACCATGCGCCGAGCATGGACCGGTTGATTCATATAGCGGACCTGGCGATGTATGAGGCGAAACGCAGCGGGAATAATCAGTATCGATTGGGCACTGAAAGCCCGGTGCGCGCTCACAGCGAGTAGCCGTTCGACCTAACGCTCAACCGGCGTAATGTCCACAATCGTGCCGTTGGTGATCATCACCATCATGTACTTGTCATTGATCTGCACCCACTGAGCCTGTTCCTTGGGTGCTTTCAGGCCTTTCGCCTTCCAGTTGCGCAGCGCTTTATCTGTGTGTTGATACATGTCCGGAGCGCGATCGCCGACCACCAGTTCGCGGGTGTTATTGACGCCGGGCTGGACGGTTTTTGCGGCGGGTTCATCCGCCTGAACGAGGGGGCTGATGCCGGCAACGCCAGCAGCGATAGCCAGGGCGGCGATGAGGGATTTGCTGTTCATGGGTGATCCTTGGTTGATGGCATACCCAACTCCGACTGTGTCCGCGGTGAATCATTCCGTTCGCACACATTGATCCGCTTCACGCATTAATGCATGCCAACAATGCACTTATCATATCGATCACCCTGCTCCACCATTCGCCTCAATAAGAACCGTGCACTGCGCCCAGGCAATGCACGTCATAAAAGCGGTGGAGTACAGGTCAATGACAACAGCAATCCCTTCCGGGCGCTCTCGCGCCGGTGCAATTTTCCGGGTCACTTCCGGCAACTTCCTAGAGCAGTTCGACTTCTTCCTTTTTGGCTTTTACACCACGCAGATCGCCGCTGTCTTCTTTCCGGCCAGTAGCGAATTCGCCTCGCTGATGATGACCTTCGCGGTGTTTGGCGCAGGCTTCCTCATGCGTCCGTTGGGCGCAGTGGTGCTGGGTGCCTACATCGACGATGTGGGTCGGCGAAAAGGGTTGATTGTGACGCTGTCGATCATGGCCAGCGGCACGATATTGATTGTGTTGGTGCCCGGTTACGAAACCATCGGGCTGTTCGCACCGGCCATCGTCCTGATCGGCCGATTGCTGCAAGGCTTCTCGGCCGGTGCGGAAATGGGCGGGGTCTCGGTGTACCTCTCGGAGATCGCCACGCCTGGCAACAAAGGCTTTTTCACCAGTTGGCAGTCGGCCAGCCAGCAAGTGGCAATTATTGTCGCAGCGGCCTTGGGGTATGGACTGAATCAATGGATGGCGCCGGCCATGATTGCCGACTGGGGCTGGCGGATACCGTTTTTCGTTGGCTGCCTGATCGTGCCGTTCATTTTCTTTCTGCGGCGCAACCTGGAAGAAACCGAAGAATTCACCGCGCGCAAACACCGCCCGAGCATGGGCGATGTATTCCGCACACTGGCGCAGAACTGGGTGATCGTCTTCGCCGGAATGATGATGGTCGCGCTGACCACGACCGCCTTTTACCTGATCACCGTGTACGCACCGACGTTCGGCAAAACCGTGCTGCACCTGAGCACGTCCGATGCGCTGCTGGTGACCTTGCTGGTGGGGGTGTCGAACTTCTTCTGGCTGCCCCTGGGCGGGGCCTTGTCCGATCGTATCGGACGACGTCCGGTGTTGATCGCCATGGCGTTGCTGACCCTTGCCACCGCGTATCCGGCGCTGACCTTCCTGGTCAACGCGCCGAGCTTCATGCACATGCTGCTGGTGTTGCTGTGGCTGTCGTTCATTTACGGCTTGTACAACGGCGCGATGATCGCCGCGCTGACGGAAATCATGCCGGTCGAGGTGCGGGTCGCCGGTTTCTCCCTGGCCTACAGCCTGGCCACGGCGGTATTCGGTGGTTTCACCCCGGCGATGTCGACCTTCCTGATTCAGTACACCGGCGACAAAGCCGCGCCCGGCTACTGGATGAGTTTCGCCGCGCTCTGCGCCTTGTGCGCGACGCTATATCTCTACCGCCGCTCGACCGGTCGCCTGCAACCGGCGATGTCTTGAACCCGTCCTTTTCGAGAAGATGCCCATGAAGAAGCTATTTAACCTTGCAGCCCTGGCCTTGGCGGCCAGCCTTGGCCTGAGTGCTGTCGCCCAGGCCGAAGAGATTCGCGTGATGACCTCCGGTGGTTTTACCGCTGCCTACAAAATCCTCGGCCCCAAGTTCGCCGCATCCACCGGCAACACGCTCGACACCGCCCTGGGGCCATCGATGGGCAAGGCACCGGAAGCGATCCCCAATCGCCTCGCTCGAGGTGAAAAGGCCGACGTGGTGATCATGGTCGGCTACGCCCTCGACGACCTGATCAAACAAGGCAAAGTGGACCCTGCTTCACGGGTGGAACTGGCGGATTCGCGGATCGGCCTGGTGGTGCGCGAAGGCGCGCCGAAGCCAGACATCAGCTCGGTGGACGGCTTGAAAAAGACCCTGCTTGACGCCCGGTCGGTGGCGTACTCCGACAGCGCCAGCGGCGTATACATCGAGAATCAACTGTTCAAGCGCCTGGGCATCGAAGATCAATTGAAACCTAAATCCACAATGATCCCGAAAATCCCGGTCGGCTCGGTGGTTGCCACGGGCGACTATCAGTTGGGATTCCAGCAAGTCAGTGAATTGCTGCCCGTGCCGGGGGTCAGTTTTGTAGCGAAGCTTCCGGAATCGGTGCAGTCGGTGACACGTTTTGCCGCCGGCATTCCAGTCGGCGCGCAACACCCCGCCGAAGCCAAGGCACTGCTCGACTATATGGCCTCTGCAGCCGCCCAGTCGGACGTGAAAGCAACCGGCCTGGATTCGGTCAGCCGCTGAGAACAGGTGGCTGCACTTTCATTTCCACCACTAGCCGTTCCAGCTCCAACGCCGCCGGGGTCAGGGTTCGCCCCCGGCGTTTGATCAGACCGACACTGCGCATCACTTGCGGATCGGTCAGCGGCACCCGTGTCAGGATCGGGTGATCGGCTGCCGGCATCGCCATCGACGGCACTGCGGCCACCCCTAATCCCGCCTCCACCAGCCCAATCATCGTCGTGACATGGCGGGTTTCGCAAATACTCGGCCGCTGCGGCACGATGCCGGTCAGTGCCTGGTCCAGCAAAAAACGATTGCCGGACGTCTTGTCCAGCGAGATGTAATCCTGCTGATAAAACTCATCCCAGGTCACGCTGCTACGGCCGGCCAACGGATGATCGCGCCGACAGGCCACCACGTAACTTTCTTGCACCAGCGGCTCGAACTCGACCTCGGCCTCCAGCGCGCCCATGAAACTCAGACCGAAATCCGCCTCACCGTTGACCACTGCGCTGAGCACGTCATGTGCGCTGGAGTCGAGTACCTTGACTTTGATCCGAGGGAATTGCCGGTGGTAATGGGCAATCACGCGCGGCATGAAGTAATAAGCCGCCGAGGGTACACAGGCGACCGTGACATGGCCGAGCCGGGTTGAAGCCACTTCACTGATGCCCAGCAACGCGACGTCGAGGTCATCGAGCAATCGCTCGACACTCGGCATAAAACCACGGCCGGCCTGGGTCAGGCTGACCTTGCGGGTGGTGCGCTCGAACAAGCGCACACCGAGGGCATCTTCGAGTTTTTCAATTCGCCGGCTCAGTGCTGGCTGGGAAATGCGCACGGTATCGGCCGCCTTGCGAAAGCTGCCCTGCTCGACCACGGCACGGAAGGCTTGCAGATCGTTGAGGTCGAAATTGATCGCCATGGTGTGCACTCGAGGGACGGACAGATTGATCAGCTTATCCTATGAATGTAACCAATTGATGCAAGTTGTAACAGCATGACTCCCGCTCTTTGCTGACGTGTGAAGTCCCAACCTTTATCCTGTCGCCCCCGCCGTACCGAGTAGCTGGAGTTTTGTCATGCCCCATGAAGGCAACCTTTTACAAGCCGCCGTTGTGTTCCTGTTCGCCGCGGTGCTCACCGTGCCCTTGGCCAAACGCCTGCAATTGGGGGCTGTGCTGGGTTATCTGTTTGCCGGTGTCATCATCGGTCCATCTGTGCTGGGATTAATCGGCAATCCACAAAGCGTCAGCCACATCTCCGAACTCGGCGTGGTGCTGCTGCTGTTCATCATCGGCCTGGAATTGTCGCCGCGTCGCTTGTGGGTGATGCGTAAATCGGTGTTTGGCGTGGGCCTGGCGCAGGTGTTGCTGACCGGTTCGGTGATCGGCGTGCTGGCGCTGTTTGTCTTTGGCCAGCCGTTGAACAGCGCCATCGTCCTCGGCTTGGGGTTGGCGTTGTCATCTACCGCGTTTGGCCTGCAAAGCCTGGCCGAGCGCAAGGAACTGACCAGCCCTCACGGGCGTTTGGCGTTCGCGATTCTGCTGTTCCAGGACATTGCCGCGATCCCCTTGATTGCCATGGTGCCGCTGCTGGCGGGCGGTGATCACACCACCACGGCGACCGAGGATTTGAATCACGGTTTGCGGGTGTTGGGCAGCATCGCGGTGGTGGTGATCGGCGGGCGGTATCTGCTGCGTCCGGTGTTTCGCGTGGTGGCCAAGACCGGTTTGCCCGAGGTGTCTACCGCCACCGCGTTGCTGGTGGTGATCGGCACGGCGTGGCTGATGGACCTGGTCGGCGTGTCGATGGCGCTTGGGGCGTTCCTCGCCGGGTTGCTGTTGGCGGACTCTGAATACCGTCACGAACTGGAAGCGCAGATCGAACCGTTCAAGGGCCTGTTGCTGGGCCTGTTTTTCATCAGCGTCGGCATGGGCGCCAACCTGAGCCTGCTGCTCAGCGCGCCAATCACGGTGTTGGGCCTGACCCTGTTGCTGATCGCAATCAAACTGCCGCTGCTGTTTGTGGTGGGCCGATTGGCCGGCGGGTTGGGCAGGGTCAGTGCGATTCGCCTCGGCATCGTGCTCGCTGCCGGTGGTGAATTCGCGTTTGTGGTGTTCAAGATTGGCCGCGACCAGGGGTTGTTCGAGGCGCGTCTGTACGACTTGCTGGTGCTGACGATCACCCTGTCCATGGCGGTCACGCCGCTGCTGTTGCTGCTGTGCGCACGCCTGTATTCGCCGAAGGTGCAGCCTGTAGTGGTGCCGGAGAAATTCCGCGACATCGACACCGACGCACCGCGTGTAGTGATCGCCGGCATGGGCCGGATGGGGCAGATCGTGGCGCGGATTCTGCGGGCACAAAACATCAAGTTCGTGGCGCTGGACACGTCCGTGGAAACCATCGAGCTGTCCCGCAGCTTCGGCGGCGTGCCGGTGTTCTACGGAGACCCGATGCGCCCGGAAATCCTCAGCGCGGCCAAGGTCGAGCAGGCGGAGTACTTTGTCATCGCCACCGATGACCCGGACACCAACATCAAGACCGCCGAGGTGGTGCACAAGCTCTATCCGCACATCAAGATCATCGCCCGGGCCCGTAACCGTCAGCATGTGCACCGGCTGGTGGACCTGGGCGCCGAGGCGATTCGTGAAACCTATTATTCGAGCCTGGAAATGAGTCGTCGCACCCTGGTCGGACTGGGGCTGACCCAGGCGCAGGCCGATGCGCGGATCAAGCGCTTCAAGCATCACGATGAACAGGTGCTGGAGGCTCAGCATGCGGTTTATGACGATGCCGCGAAGGTGCTGCAGACCGCCCAGGAAGCTCGGGCGGAACTGGCGCGGTTGTTTGAGGCGGATGAGATGGAGGAGCGGGAAGCGGGCAAGGTTTGAGTCATTGGGTGAGTCTTATGCCGCTTTCGCGGGCAAGCCTCGCTCCTACAGGTCTGGTGTCCTTGTAGGAGCGAGGCTTGTCCGCGAAGAACGATAACGCGGTGTAATGT
>NZ_JASCOM010000072.1:0-25571 GCF_029959925.1 Pseudomonas sp. PS02303 | reverse complement strand
GGCTCGCTCCCACAGGATTTGCACCGAATCTGTGGGAGCGAGCCTGCTCGCGATGGGCCCCGGCCTGTCACTACAGATCTCAGGCTTCACTGGTGTCCTTGATCAGATGCGCCGCCAACGTCCGCAACGGCCCCAACTGCCGGCAGATCAACGCCAACTGCGTCTGTACCAGCCGCTGCCCTTCATCGATCTCATCCGGCATTTGCTCCAACTCATTGGCCAGCGCCTCTTCGTCATCGCTCTGAATCGCAATTGGCTGTTTGCTCGCCAACCCTTGGGCGATCTCGTCGATGCTGGCCGCCAGGCTCACGCCCGCGCCGTCGATCAAATGCTCGCGAACATCCGCCGGTAACTGGGTTTCACGGTGCGCACCCAATCCCGACAAGTAGCTGAGCAACGTGTGCGACAGCACCAGGAAGCGAAACCCGACATCCGCTTCCTTACGGAAATGCCCTGGCTCCATGAGCATGTTGGCCAGCGTCGTCGACAATGCCGCATCAGCGTTGTGCGCATTGCGTCGCGCCAGGCGATAGGCCAGGTCGTCGCTTTTGCCGGCGGCGTATTGCTGCATGATCTGGCGCAGGTAAATGCTGTTGCAGGTCAGGGTATTGGCCAGCACTTTGTTCAGGCGTCGGCCCTGCCAGTCCGGCAGGAACAGGAACACCGCGAGCCCGGCGATCAAGCTGCCGAGCAAGGTGTCGAACAGCCGCGGCAGGAACAGCCCGTAACCATCACCGACCTGATTGAAGCAGAACAGCACCATCAAGGTAATCGCGGCGGTCGCCAATGTGTAGCGCGTGGTGCGGTTGATAAAGAACACCACTCCGGCTGCGATCGCGAAGCACGACTGGACCAGCGGATTGGGGAACAGATCGAACAGCGCCCAGGCCACCGTCAGGCCAATCGCGGTGCCGATGATCCGTTGGCCCAGTTTGCGTCGAGTGGCGCCGTAGTTTGGCTGGCAGACAAACAGCGTGGTGAGGATGATCCAGTAACCTTGCGAGGGGTGAATCAAGTGCACCATGCCGTAGCCGATGCTCAAGGCCAGGGGCAGGCGCAGTGCATGGCGGAACAGCAGCGAGGTCGGCGTCAGCTGCGTGCGCAAGCGAATCCATACATCCTTGAGGTTGCGCGGCGAGCGGTCGAGCAGGCTGCTGTCGGTGGCGTCGGCCAGGGCGTCGGGGTTGCTGGCGTCGCTGAGCAAACGGTCGAGGGTGCCGAGGTTGGCGGCCAATGCCCGCAGAGAGCGCAACAGACCGCGCCAGGCCGGGTTGCTCTGGATGCGCAAGTGTTCGATGGAGGCGTGCAGGTCGCTCAACGCTTCGGCGAAGCTGGCGTCATAGATGAACGGCTGGCGCATCTGGATCGATTCCGCCAGCGCCCGGCAGGCTTTGCCTTGCTGGCGTAGCAGACGCTGGCAACGGAACAGCACGTCGCTGTGAAAGAACGCCTCGGCCAGCGCGTTGTAAGGGTAGTGCGAAGAACTGGCGCGCTCGTGGATGTCCTGAGCGAGGAAGTACAGCTTGAGGTAGCGGCTGACTTTCGAGCCCGGTCGTCCATTGCCGACCCGGTGCAGGATAATTTCCTTGGCAGCGTTGAGTGCCGCGACAACTCGACCGTTTTGCTGCGCCAGTTCCAGTCGGCGTGCTTCCACGTCCATCTGCCGAATCGGCTCGAACAGCGACGATTTCAGCTTCAAGTAAAAGCCCAGTTCACGGAACAACCGAGCCAGGCTCTGCTGCACCGGCTGGTTGGAAAACATCGCCTGCCACAGCACCGAGAGCAAGCCGTACCAGGCGGCGCCGGCCACCAGCAGCACCGGTTCGTGCCAGAAATCGGTGACCGCGCCGCCGCGCTGATCCACGCCGATCATGGTGTAGACCGACAGAATCAACGTCGCCGAGGCAATCGCGCCATAGCGTTCGCCGAGGGCGCCGAGCATGGTCAGGCCGAAACTGGCGAGGGCCAGGGCGATGACAAAAACGATGGGGTAGGGGAACAGCAATTCGACGGAGAGGGCGGCGACGCTGAAGCACACCAGCGTCACGGCCAGCGCGTTGAGGCGGCCCTGCCAACTGTCGTCGGTCTCGGCCAGGGCGCTGGCGATGATCCCCAGGAACAACGGGATCAGCAGCCCCATTTCATCCTGATACCAACAGACGGCCATGCTGCCGGTCAGGGCGATGAACACCCGCACGCTGTAGCTGAATTTATCCAGCGCCCAGAGACGGCGCAGCGACTGACGAAATGAGGTCGATGACATGAAGTGCGAAGGCCTTCCGAGGCAATGCCGCTAAATTGAGCCAGTAATGACGCCGACGCAATGGCGCCGATCACATCTGACAGCAAAATCTGTTCCTTGATTGTTCAGTGTTGCCTGTTCGGACGCCTTCGCGATCCGACTTGCCCGCGAAAAACGATGACGCGGTGTATCAGACGTACTGCGCGGCGGCATAACCCGAGGCCCAGGCCCATTGGAAGTTGAAGCCGCCCAGGTGTCCGGTGACGTCGAGCACTTCACCAATGAAATACAGGCCAGGGCTTTTCAGCGATTCCATGGTCTTGGATGACACTTCATGAGTGTCGACACCGCCCAAAGTCACTTCCGCAGTGCGATAGCCCTCGGTGCCGGCAGGAACCACTTTCCAGCTCGCCAGTTTTTCGGCGATGTCGGCGATTTCCGCGTGGGTGTATTGCTTCATCGGTTTGGAGACGAACCAGTTGTCCGCCAGCAAGTTGGCCATCTTCTTGGTGAAGATTTCACCGAGCAGGGTTTTCAGTTCGCTGTTCGGGCGTTCGGCTTGCTGCTGTTGCAGCCAGCTCGGCACGTCGTGGTCCGGCATCAAGTTGATCTCGACCGTGTCGCCGGATTCCCAGAACGAGGAAATCTGCAAAATCGCCGGGCCACTGAGGCCGCGATGGGTGAACAGGATGTTCTCGCGAAAGCTCTGGTCGTTGCAGCTCACCAGGCAATCCACCGATGTGCCGGACAGCTCGGTGCACAGTTCCTTGAGCTGATCGGTGATGGTGAACGGCACCAGGCCGGCACGGGTCGGTAGCAGGTCGTGACCGAACTGCTTGGCGACCTGATAACCGAAACCGGTGGCGCCCAGGGTCGGAATCGACAGACCACCCGTGGCGATGACCAGGGATTCACAGGTCAGTTGACCGAGCGTCGTGTCGAGCAAGTAACCGCTTTCGAGCTTCTCGATGGTCTGGATCGAGGTGTCCAGGTGCAGCCTGACGCCGACCTGATCGCATTCGGTGAGGAGCATCTCAAGGATGTCGCTGGATTTGTTATCGCAGAACAGTTGGCCGAGTTTCTTCTCGTGATACGGCACGCCGTGCTTGGCGACCATGCCGATGAAATCCCACTGGGTGTAGCGCGCCAATGCGGATTTGCAGAAGTGTTCGTTTTGCGAGAGGAAATTGCCCGGTTCGGTGTACATGTTGGTGAAATTGCAGCGGCCACCGCCCGACATCAGGATTTTCTTGCCGGCCTTGTTCGCATGGTCCAGCAACATCACCTTGCGCCCACGTCCGGCGGCGGTCAGCGCACACATCAACCCTGCGGCGCCAGCGCCAATGATCACGACTTCGGTAGAGCGCAAAACGGTGTCCTCACACAGGAGCTTATATTGATCGTTCCCACGCTCTGCGTGGGAATGCCGCCATGGACGCTCTGCGTCCGCTCTGTGACGCGGAGCGTCACGGGATGCATTCCCACGCGGAGCGTGGGAACGATCAGGCAGGGGGGAGTTGCGGCGTTCTTAGAGGATACGAACGCGCAACGAACGGCCTTTGATCTTGCCGTCGTTCAGACGCTGCAAGGCTTGCTTGGCTATCCCGCGTTCAACAGCCACATATGCCTGGAAGTCGAAAATCGCGATCTTGCCGACCTGAGCGCCCGGAATACCGGCATCGCCCGTCAGTGCACCCAGAATGTCGCCCGGACGCACTTTGTCTTTACGGCCTGCGCCGATGACCAGCGTGCTCATCACCGGCAGCAGCGGTGCGCCGCCCTGGGATTTGAGGTTGTCCAGCTGATCCCAGCTCAACGGCGACTTCTGCAGGAGCTCGATGGCCTGGGCGCGGTGCGCTTCGGACGGCGCGACCAGGCTGATCGCAATGCCTTTCTCGCCAGCACGACCGGTACGGCCGACACGGTGAATGTGGATTTCCGAGTCGCGGGCCAGCTCGACGTTGATCACCATGTCCAGCGCATCGATGTCCAGACCGCGCGCGGCGACGTCGGTGGCGACCAGTACCGAAGTACTGCGGTTGGCGAACATGGCCAGCACCTGGTCACGGTCACGCTGTTCCAGATCGCCGTGCAGGCCGACGGCGGAGATGCCTTTGGAGGTCAGGTGATCGACGGTTTCCTGAACCTGCTGCTTGGTGAAGCAGAAGGCGACGCAGGACGCCGGACGGTGATGCGCGAGGACTTTGACCACCGCGTCCATGCGCTCTTCCGGGGAGATTTCGTAGAAACGCTGCTCAATCTGCGTGTCGTCGTGGAACGCTTCGGCCTTCACGATCTGCGGGTTACGCATGAATTTCGCCGCCAATTGCTTGATGCCCGTCGGATAGGTGGCGGAGAACAGCAGGGTCTGGCGACGTTCAGGGCTCTGGGCGATGATTTCTTCGATGGAATCGTAGAAACCCATGTCGAGCATGCGGTCGGCTTCATCGAGGATCAGCGTGTTCAGGCCATGGAGAATCAGCGAACCCTTGCGCAGGTGCTGCTGAATCCGACCAGGGGTGCCGACGATGATGTGGGCACCGTGCTCCAGCGAGCCGATCTGTGGGCCGAAAGCCACGCCGCCGCACAGGGTCAGGACCTTGATGTTGTCTTCGGCGCGGGCCAGGCGACGGATTTCCTTGGCGACCTGGTCGGCCAACTCGCGAGTCGGGCAGATGACCAGCGCCTGGCAACCGAAGAAGCGCGGATTGATCGGGTTCAGCAGGCCGACACCGAAGGCGGCGGTCTTGCCGCTACCGGTCTTGGCCTGGGCGATCAGGTCCATCCCCTTGAGGATCACCGGCAAGCTTTGCGCCTGGATCGGCGTCATCTCGGCATAACCCAAAGAGTCGAGGTTAGCCAGCATGGCGGCGGATAGCGGCAAAGTATTAAAAGCGGTGGCAATGGTGGTCACGGGACTGGCCTGCAAAACAAAATGTCGCGCAGTGTATCAGTCCCATGGCCATTCGCCCGTAGTTTCCAGACGAGAAGTCGCCGAGCGCAGGCACTTATCGTCTGGAAACTAAGGCTCTATGTGTTCTTCCGGGCTTCTGACGCGCCGTCCGTCTTCCTTTGAGAGCTGGGAGAAGATCGTCGCGGCCAGCATCGCCATGATTCCGACCGTCACAAACGTCAGCTGGAACGCACCCAGCACCGTGTCCACGCCATCGTTGCCGATCTCTGCGGTAAAGCCGCCGAGCAACGCGCCGGCACAGGCAACGCCAAGGCTCAGGGACAATTGCGCGACCACCGACAGCAGGCTGTTGCCGCTGCTGGCGCTGGCGTCGTCGAGGTCGATCAGGGTCACGGTGTTCATCGCGGTGAACTGCAAGGAGTTGATCGCGCCGAGAATCGCCAGCATCCCCAGCAGCAGCCAGTACGGCGTCTGCTCGCTGACCAGGCCCATGCTCGCCAGCATCAGCCCCAGCGCCAGGGTGTTGCCGGTGAGCACGATGCGATAGCCCAGGCGCTCAATCAGCGGACGCGCCACCGATTTGGCGACCATCGCCGCAGCGGCCAGCGGCAACATGCTCATCCCGGCTTGTGACGGCGAATAACCCAGCGCCACTTGCAGCAACAACGGCACGAGGAACGGCAGGGCGCCGCTGCCCAGGCGGGCGAACAGGTTGCCGAGGATGCCCACGGCAAACGTCCGGGTCTTGAACAGCGACGGCGCGAACAGCGGATTATCGATGTGCCCGGCGCGCAGCCAATACGCCGCCAGACACGCCATGCCGCCGAACAGCAGCAACATCACCCGCAAGTGCGGCAGGTGCAGTTCACCGAGGCCTTCCATGGCGATGGTGATCAGAATCATCGCCGCGCCGAACAGCAAAAAGCCCAGGCTGTCGAAACGCGTGCGTTCAGTGCCGCGCAGGTCGGGAATGAACTTCCACACGGCGTAGCAGCCGATGGCGCCCACCGGCAGGTTGATCAGGAAGATCCAGTGCCAGGTCAGGTATTCGACCATCCAGCCGCCCATGGTCGGGCCTATCAACGGGCCGAGCAGGCCGGGAATGGTGATGAAGCCCATGATCCGCACCAGCTCCGAGCGCGGATAGGCGCGCAGCACCACCAGCCGCCCGACCGGCAGCATCAACGCACCGCCCAGGCCTTGTATCACTCGGGCACCGATCAGCATGCTCAGGGTGCTCGACAAGGCGCAGAGCAATGAGCCGAGGCTGAACAGCAGGATTGCGCCGAAGAAGATTTTCTTGGTGCCGAAGCGGTCGGCGATCCAGCCCGAGGCAGGAATCAGCAGCGCGACGGTGAGCATGTAGGCAATGATCACGCCCTGCATGCGCAGCGGATCTTCGGCCAGATCCCGGGCCATGGCGGGCAGGGCGGTGTTGAGGATGGTCCCGTCGAGGGATTGCATGAAGAAGGCGATGGCGACGACCCACGGCACCCAGCGGGCGGTGACAGCGTCGAGAGGCGGGCGGTTGGGCATGGGACCTCGTGTGAGTCGGAGTTAATGATCGTTCCCACGCTCCGCGTGGGAATGCAGTCCGGGACGGTCCGCGTCCCTGCCGAAGCGGACGCGTAGCGTCCATTGAGGCATTCCCACGCAGAGCGTGGGCACGATCGGTGTCAGAGGGTCAAGGTCAGCTTGCTGATCAGCGCCCCCGGCAACAACGCCGAGGCTGTGGCCCGCTGGCTGTAGGTGCTGGCCGACAACATAAGCTCACGCTCCACGGTCAACGCTTCCAGTTGGGAACCAAGCAGACTGTAAGCACTGTCATCAAAGCGCATGGTGCTCACCGGCGCCTGAATCTCGCCGTTCTCGACCCAGAACGTCGCGAATCGCGTCATGCCGGTCAGGCGTGCCGCCGGTTGGTCCGAGTAGTTCAGGTACCAGAGGTTGCTGATGTACAGACCGGTGCCCAGTTGCTTGAGAATCTCTGCATCGGGCAGCGTACCGGCGGCCATGTTCACAGCACTCGGCATTTCACCGCCGCTGGCGCCATTGGCGGTCAGGCCGTATTCGGCGGCACTGCGTGAACTGACCATCTGCGCGCCCGCCTTGCCTTCGACGATCAAGCCAAGATCGCTGCGCGGATAACCTTCGCCCGAGAACGCCGGGCTCAACGAACCGCTGACCTTTTCATCAACCGACACCAACGGGCTGAACGCACTGTCGCCCGCATACAGCTTCTGCAACGGGCTGCTTTTGGTGGCAATCGACTGTGCCGAGAAACCGCCCCAGCCCAGCATGTCCATTATTTCTCCCAGGGCTGCCGGTGCCAGATAGGCGCGGTACTGACCGGGCGCCAGGGTGCGTTGCGGTCTGCCGAGGAATGCCAACTGCTCACGCGCCTGCGCAAAGCGCTTGGCAAAACCTTCGCTGTTCCAGTCGTGCCCGGCGTAACTGGCTTTCACCGCTTGGCCGTTTTCATGGACCAGACTGAAATCAAAGTTGAAGCTGTTGGCCTGATGCCAGCCAAGCGCCCCCGAAGAACTGGCGAAACCACGACTGATCGGGCCGGCGGCGTAGAAGCCGACCAGATCCAGCCCCTCGGCGGCCTGGGTGATTTCGGCCACGACCTGCTCGGTGTCCGGCAGCGGATGCTCCTGCACGTTCTTGCTCTGCCAACTGTTGTGGTTGAGCAGCAGGTAGGGATCCTGCGGCAGCAGCGGCAAGGTTTCGCGCAACTGTTGCAGACCTTCGGCCAAGCGCTGAAGGTCGACTTCCTGATCGCCGGCCAGCGTGATGTTGAGGTCAGCATGCCGACCCTCGTTGATCAGCTTGAAACCGACGCTCGCCTGCTGCACCTGGCCGGCCTGACGCACCTTGGCGTGGTTGAAGCGCACGAAGGCCGAGGATTCGGCGGCGTAACTTAGAGTGAACTGTTCCGGCTCGCGAATCGCATCACGCAGCCAATTGACCAAGGCCTTGAACGCATCGGCCTGACTTTTTGAAGTACTCATCAGGCATCCCCCCCAAACACATCAACGTTGCTGAACACACAGGCCGGCGAGGCATGGCCGACGCGGATCACCTGGTTCGGTTCGCCCTTGCCGCAGTTCGGCGTGCCCAGGACCTTGACGGAGTTGGCATCGCCAACGGCGCTGAGGTTTTTCCAGAACTGCGCGGAAATCGCCCGGTAGTTCGGGTTCTTGACCACGCCTTTGAGTTCGCCGTTTTCGATCAGTTGGCCCCATTCACAGCCGAACTGGAATTTGTTGCGGGCATCGTCGATGGACCAGGACCGGTTGGTGCTCATCAAGATGCCGTGCTCGATGTTGCCGATCATTTGCTCCAGCGGTTGATCGCCGGCCTCGATGTTCAGGTTGGCCATGCGATCGATCGGCGGACGGTTCCAGCTGCAGGCGCGGCTGTTGGCCACGCCATCCATGCCCGCGCGAAACTGCGACAGCGCGCCGCCCAATGGGCGCAGCAGCAAGCCTTCTTTAATCAGGAATTGTTTGCTGGCAGCAGTGCCGTCGTCGTCATGGCCATAGCTGGCCAGCTGTTCGGGAATCTCCGGGTCGAAGGTCACGTTCAGCAGTTTCGAGCCGTACTGCAGGCTGCCGAAGTCTTCTGCCTTGACGAAACTGGTGCCGGCGTAATTGCGCTCGTCACCGAGGATGCGGTCCAGTTCCAATGGGTGGCCAATCGATTCGTGGATTTGCAGCATCATCTGGTCCGGCATCAGCAGCAGGTCACGCGGGCCTTTCGGGGTGTTCGGCGCCAGCAGCAATTGCAGCGCCTGATCGGCGATTTTCGGACCGGCGCCGACCAGGCCGCAGCGGCTGATCACATCAAAACCGCCCTGTTGACCGAAGTTCTCGCGGCCCAGGGTTCGGGTCTGGCTGTCGTTGCCGTCGTAGGCCGTGACTTCCAGGCTCGGGTAGACGAACCGCTGGGCCTGGCGCAGTTCGGCACCGGCGTTGCTGAGGTAGATCTGTTCGACATGGGTGATGCCGATGCTCACTTCCCAGTTCACCAGTCGCTCGTCCTTGGGCACGGATGCGGATTCGGCGCCGAGCAGTTGGTAGCAATCGCTCAGGGAAGGGAAGGGCTGGTCGAGGTTCGGCGAAAAGTAGTCGGCGCGGTCGCTGGAGACCACCTGTGCGCTCAGATCGAGCAGGGCGTGGGGCTTGAGTCGGCGGGCTTGTTGCTCGGCCTTCTCCAGTGCGGCTTGCAGGCCTTGTTGCGACAGGTCGTTGGTCGCGGCGTAGGCTTCGACGCCGTTGACACGCACGGTCAGCATCGCGCCTTCGTCACGGCTCAGGCTCGGAGGTTCTGCGACATTCTTGCGCACCGACAGGTACTGGCCGGACTCGCGTACATAACGCAGCGAAAAGAATTCAGCGCCCGTGCGCAAGGCAGCGAAGCGCTGCTTGAGCTGGGGGTGGAAATCGAACATTCGGGAACCTCCTTGGTCTGGAGTGGCTGTGCAGCGGTGTTGCGAAGGGGGGGTGAAACGTTTGCGTGGCGCTAGATTAGGCCTGGGCGGGGGGTAGGATCAAGGGTGGAGCGGTGTAGGAAGGGATTACCGGTATGTGTCAGTTAGAGATGTGTTGCTTGGTCGGGCGCCTTCGCGAGCAAGCCTCGCTCCTACAAGTAATCGCGTTCCCTTGTAGACGCGAGGTTTGCCCGCGAAGGGCGCACCTCGGTATTAAGTCTTACTGAGCGGTAAGGCTCACTTCCCGCAACGGCTTGCCACGCACCGGCGCATCGCCGGCCACGTAGTAATCGGCCTTGCTGCGCGGCAACGGCTGGCGACCACGGATCTTGTCGGCGATTTTCTCGGCGATCATGATCGTTGGTGCGTTCAGGTTGCCGGTGGTGATGATCGGCATGATCGAGGCATCAACCACACGCAGGGCTTGCAGGCCATGCACTCGACCTTCGCCATCGACCACGGCCATCTCGTCGGTGCCCATCTTGCACGAGCAGGAAGGATGGAACGCGGTTTCGGCGTGTTCGCGGATGAACTTGTCGAGCTGCTCATCGGTTTGCACGTCGATGCCCGGGCTGATTTCGCGACCACGGAAAGCGTCCAGTGCGGGCTGTTGCATGATTTCACGGGTCAGGCGAATGCCGTCGCGGAATTCCTGCCAGTCCTGCTCGGTGGCCATGTAGTTGAACAGGATGCTCGGGTACTCGCGCGGATCCTTGGACTTGGCCTGGATGCGACCACGACTCGGCGAACGCATGGAACCCATGTGCGCCTGGAAACCGTGCTCTTTCACACCGTTGCTGCCGTTGTAGTTAATCGCGACCGGCAGGAAGTGGTACTGGATGTTCGGCCAATCGAATTCTTCGCGGGTACGGATGAAACCGCCCGCTTCGAACTGGTTGCTGGCGCCGATGCCGGTGCCGTTGAACAGCCATTCGGCACCGATGGCCGGCTGGTTGTACCAGAGCAGCGACGGGTACAGCGAGACCGGTTGGGTGCAGGCGTATTGCAGGTACAACTCGAGGTGATCCTGCAGGTTTTCGCCGACGCCGGGCAGGTCATGGACCACCGGGATGTCGAGCTTGTTCAGCAGTTCAGCCGGGCCGACGCCGGAGCGTTGCAGAATCTGCGGCGACGCGATGGCGCCGGAGCACAGCAGCACTTCTTTGCGGGCACGGGCCTCAACGCGCTCTTCAGCGGCCCCGATCAGGTAACGCACGCCAACGGCACGCTTGCCTTCGAACAGGATCTTGTCGGTCAGGGCGTGGGTGACGATGGTCAGGGTCGAACGCTTCTTGGCGATGTCCAGGTAACCGCGAGCGGTGCTGGCGCGGCGGCCGTTCGGCGTCACGGTGCGGTCCATCGGGCCGAAGCCTTCTTGCTGGTAACCGTTGAGATCTTCGGTGCGCGGGTAACCGGCCTGTACGCCTGCTTCAACCATCGCGTGGAACAGCGGGTTGTTGCCGGCTTTCGGCGTGGTCACGCTGACCGGACCGTCGCCACCGTGGTAGTCGTTCGGGCCGATGTCGCGGGTTTCAGCCTTGCGGAAGTACGGCAGGCAGTTCAGGTAGTCCCAGTCTTCAAGACCTGGAAGCTTGGCCCAGTTGTCGTAGTCCATCGCGTTGCCGCGGATGTAGCACATGCCGTTGATCAGCGAGGAACCGCCGAGGCCCTTGCCGCGACCGCATTCCATCTTGCGACCGTCCATGTGTGGCTCTGGATCGGTTTCGTAGGCCCAGTTGTAGCGACGGCCTTGCAGCGGAAACGCCAGGGCGGCCGGCATTTGCGTGCGGAAGTCCAGACGGTAGTCCGGGCCGCCTGCTTCGAGCAGCAGGACGGTGACGCCTTCGTCTTCAGTCAGACGGGTCGCCAGGGTGTTACCGGCCGAGCCGGCACCGATGATGATGTAATCGAATTCTTGGGACATAGGCCCTCCGGGAGTTTCAAGCTTCAAGCTTCAAGCTGCAAGAGAGCAGCGAGCGGTGTTGAGATGGAGCGGCAAACCAAACTGCTTTTACTTGCAGCTTGAAGCTTGCCGCTTGTCGCTGGATCAGCTAATCAAAATACCGAAACGTACTCACCCAGTTCGACTTGCACGGACTTGATGCGCGTGAAGTTATTGAGAGAGCTGATCCCGTTTTCACGACCAACACCGGACTGCTTGTAGCCGCCGACCGGCATCTTCGCGTCGGACTCGCCCCAGGCGTTGATCCAGCAGATACCGGCTTCCAGTTGATGAATCACGCGGTGAGCGCGGTTCAGGTCCTTGGTGACGATGCCGGCGGCCAGGCCGAAGTCGGTGTCGTTGGCACGACGGATCACTTCTTCTTCGGTGTCGTAGGTCAGGATCGCCATCACCGGGCCGAAGATTTCTTCGCGAACGATGGTCATCTCGTCGGTGCAGTCGGTGAACACGGTCGGGGCCACGAACGCGCCTTTGGCGAATTCGCCTTCGGTCAGACGATTGCCGCCGCACAGAACGCGAGCACCTTCTTCCTTACCTTTGGCGATGTAACCCAGCACGCTTTCCATGTGGGCGAAGCTGACCAGCGGGCCGAAGTTGGTGTTCTCGTCTTCCGGGTTGCCGATGCGGATGCGGGCAACGCGCTCAGCGATCTTCGCTTCGAAAGCGGCTTTCAGGTGAGTCGGCACGAACACGCGAGTGCCGTTGGTGCAGACCTGACCGGAACTGTAGAAGTTGGCCATCATCGCGGTGTCGGCGGCGCGATCGAGGTCGGCGTCGTCGAAGATGATCAGCGGGGATTTGCCGCCCAGTTCCATGGTCACGTCTTTCAGCGACGAAGCGGAAGCGCTGGCCATGACCTTCTTGCCGGTGTCGGTGCCGCCGGTGAAGGAGATTTTTTCGATGCGTGGGTGCTCGGTCAACCAGGTGCCGACTTCACGGCCGCTGCCGGTCAACACGTTGAACACGCCGGCTGGCAGGCCTGCCTCGGTGTAGATCTCGGCCAGTTTCAGCGTGGTCAGGGAAGTGACTTCGCTTGGCTTGAAGATCATCGCGTTACCGGCCGCCAGGGCTGGCGCGGATTTCCACAGGGCGATCTGGATCGGGTAGTTCCACGCGCCGATGCCGGCGACGACACCCAGCGGCTCGCGACGGGTGTAGACGAACGACGTGGTACGCAGCGGGATCTGCTCGCCTTCGATGGCGGGCACCAGGCCTGCGTAGTACTCCAGCACGTCGGCACCGGTGACGATGTCGACATACTTGGTTTCGGAGAACGACTTGCCGGTGTCCAGGGTTTCCAGGGCGGCCAGCTCATCGTTGCGCTCGCGCAGGATGTCAACGGCACGACGCAGGATGCGCGAACGCTCCATGGCGGTCATTGCGGCCCAGATTTTCTGGCCCTTTTCGGCGCTGACTACCGCGCGCTCAACGTCTTCCTTGGTCGCACGCTGTACGGTTGCGAGGACTTCACCGTTAGCCGGGTTGATGGCTTCGAAGGTGGCGTCGCTGCTGGCGTCGGAGTAACCGCCATCGATGTAAAGTTTTTGCAGTTCGAAACGGGCCATAGTGTCCTCGCAAGTGCATAAGTGGTTGGCGTAGGCCACTGGAGTGAAGCCATAGGGTTGTGGCAACACCGATCAGCAGCAGTTCAGGGGTTGAGCGATTTATGTGTGCTCTAACTCACCTGCTTGGCCAGTTGAAAGTCCATGTATTCGTAAGCGATCCGGTGCGCCTGCTCGGTGTCGAAAGCATCTCCCGACAGCGCGCCGCGCAACCACAAACCGTCAATGAGGGCTGCCAGGCCACGGGCTGCACTGCGCGCGTCATCGAGCGGCAATACACGGCGGAACTGGCAGCACAGGTTGGAATACAGGCGGTGATCGTTGATCCGCTGCAACCTGTGCAAAGACGGGTGGTGCATGCTGGTGGCCCAGAAGGCCAGCCAGGTTTTCATTGCCGGGCCATTGACCTGGCTGGCGTCGAAGTTGCCTTCGATGATCACCTGGAGGTGCGCCCGCGGGCTGCTGTCCTCCAGCGCCTGACGGCGCGCGGTGACGTTCTCGCTCAGGACACTCATCAGGTACTGCGCCGTGGCAGCAATCAGGCCGTTCTTGTCCTGAAAATAGTGACTGATGATGCCATTCGAGACACCGGCCAAACGGGCGATCAGCGCAATGCTGGCGTCCCCCATTCCGACCTGATCAACCGCCTGCAATGTGGCTTCGATCAATTGCTGGCGGCGGATGGGTTGCATACCGACCTTGGGCATCTTGCACATCTCCTTAGGCCTTCCGGCGGACGTAAAACGTCTATCGGATTAAGGGCCAGTCTATTTTGTTTTGATTGAACGTTCAATCAACAAAGAATAAGATCTGCGACAATTCGTCGCTGCTTACAGATTTTTCCTACGTGTAAATGACGATAAACCGACATCCAAAACGGCTCGAAACCCCTACGCACTGGCGTTCCGGGCTTCGGGCTTTTTTCGGGGTGTCTTTATATCACCCGTCGGTCGGCTGCCAACTAACCGATTGGTCGGGTACCGCGTTGCCTTGTGTTCTTCTCTCGCACTGCCTGGAGCATCTGTGCCATGAGTTCTGCCTCTCTAATAAAGACCCCGCCCGAGAAGGTGACGGTCAACGGTTGGGTGTTCTACACCTCTACCGCGCTGATTCTGTTGTTGACCGCCATTCTGATCATCGCCCCGCAAGAGGCCGGCAGATTGCTCGGCATCGCCCAGGCCTGGTTGTCCCGCAGCTTCGGCTGGTACTACATGGTGGTGATCGCCGCCTACCTGGTATTTGTCGTCGGCCTGGCGTTTTCGTCCTACGGCAAGCTCAAGCTGGGCAGCAAGGACGACACCCCGGACTTCAGCTACGGCGCGTGGGCGGGGATGCTGTTCTCGTCGGGTATCGGCATTTCGCTGCTGTACTTCGGTGCTTCCGAGCCGCTGGACCATTACTTCAACCCGCCGGAAGGCGTGGCTGCCAGCAACATGGCCGCCCGTCAGGCTGTGCAGCTGACATTCCTGCATTGGGGCCTGCATGGCTGGGCGATCTACGCCTTGGTCGGCCTGGCCGTGGCGTACTTTGCCTACCGTCATAACCAGCCGCTGGCGTTGCGTTCGGCGTTGTACCCGCTGGTGGGCGAGCGTTGGGTCAAAGGCGCGGCCGGTCACGCGGTGGACGGCTTCGGCATGTTCGTGACCCTGCTGGGGCTGGTGACGAACCTGGGGATTGGTTCGCTGCAAGTGTCGTCGGGCCTTGAAAACCTGTTCGGCATGGAACACAGCAACACCAACCTGCTGATCGTGATCATCGTGATGAGCACCGTGGCGACCATCGCGGCTGTGTCGGGTGTGGAAAACGGCATTCGCCGTCTGTCGAACCTGAACATCGTACTGTTCAGCGGTCTGCTGATTTTCGTGCTGCTGTTCGGCCCGACCTTGCACCTGTTGAACGGCTTCGTGCAGAACGTCGGCGACTACCTGAACGGCGTGGTCCTGAAGACTTTCGACCTCTACGTCTACGAAGGCGACAGTGAGAAGTCCGACCGCTGGCTGGGCCTGTGGACCCTGTTCTACTGGGCCTGGTGGATTTCCTGGGCCCCATTCGTCGGCATGTTCATCGCGCGTATTTCCCGTGGTCGCACGGTGCGTGAACTGGTGGCCGGCGTGCTGCTGATCCCGTTGGGGTTCACCCTGGCGTGGCTGTCGATCTTCGGTAACTCGGCCCTGGACCTGGTGATGAACCATGGGGCGGTGGAGCTCGGAAAGACGGCGCTCGAACAGCCGTCGATGGCGATCTACCAATTGCTTGAGCATTACCCGGCATCGAAGATTGTGATCGGCGTGTCGATCTTCGTCGGTTTCGTGCTGTTCCTGACCCCGGCGGATTCCGGCGCGGTGATGATGGCCAACCTTTCCTGCAAGGGCGGTAACGTCGATGAAGATGCGCCGCACTGGTTGCGGATCTTCTGGTCGGCGGTGATCACCCTGGTGACCATCGGCCTGCTGTTCGCCGGTAACTTCGAAGCGATGCAAACCATGGTGGTGTTGGCCGGTCTGCCGTTCTCGGTGGTGTTGGTGTTCTTCATGTTTGGCCTGCACAAGGCGATGCGCCAGGACGTGCAGATCGAACAGGAGCAAGCGGAGCTCGCAGCACGCGGTCGCCGTGGTTTCAGCGAGCGTTTGACGCAGCTGGACCTGCAACCGAATCAGTCGATCGTTCAGCGTTTCATGGACAAGCAAGTCAGCCCGGCGCTGGAAGATGCGGCCGTGCAATTGCGTGCCCAGGGTCTGGACGTGCAAACGTTGCTGGGCAAGTCCAAGCGTTGCATGGGTGTGCGCATCGAGATGGAAGAGGGCAACCCTTTTGTCTACGAAGTGAGCCTGGATGGCTATCTGGCGGCGGCGAGTGAAACGGTGTCGGCCGAAAGCGCTGACGAACCGCGTGCGCGCTATTACCGCGCCGAGGTTTACCTGCACAACGGCAGCCAGGATTACGACTTGATGGGCTTCACTCAGGATCAGATCACCCGTGACGTGCTCGATCAGTTCGAAAGCCATCGGCAGCTCCTTGGCCGTGTCTATAGCTGAAACTTGAGGTCATGCGGTGCAAGTTGCTGCACCGCAGATCCATTGTGGCGAGGGAGCTTGCTCCCGCTCGACTGCGTAGCAGTCGCATTTAACGATAACGCGGTCTTTCTGAATGACCGTGGTGTCTTGTTTTGGGGTTGCTGCGCAACCCAGCGGGAGCAAGCTCCCTCGCCACAGTTATCAGCATTCCAAGCCAAATATCTGCACTAACAAAAACGCCGCGATCCTCTCGCGGCGTTTTTGTGTCTGTTGCCTTAACCCAGGTTCTTGCCGAGCAGTGCGTGATACAGCTCGCTGTCGCCCAGAATCCCGACCACTTTGTTGTTGTCGTGCAGCACCAGTTTGTTGCCGGTCTGATAACGAATCTGCAGCGCATCGCGCATGCCGATGTTCGAGTCCACCAGCGTTGGCCGACGACCCAGGCCTTCAACCGCTTGCCCTGGAATCCAGTTCTGCAGATCCAGGCTCGCGCCGTTCTGGCGGGCGCCTTTGATGGTGTTGCCTTCGGCCAGGTCCAGCCATGAATCGCCGCCCGGATCGAGGCACACCGAACCGTTGATGCGTTTGCAGTTGTCCAGGGTGCGCATCAGGCTGCGCCCGCACAGCACGTTCAGCGGGTTGGTGTGTGCGACGAAGGTCCGCACATAGTCGTCCGCCGGGTTGAGCACGATCTCTTCCGGCACGCTGTACTGGATGATTCGGCCGTCTTTCATGATTGCGATACGGCTGCCGAGCTTCAGGGCTTCATCGAGGTCGTGGCTCACGAACACAATGGTTTTGCTCAGCTTGCTTTGCAGTTCCAGCAATTCGTCCTGCAGACCTTGGCGGATCAGCGGGTCGAGCGCCGAGAACGGTTCGTCCATCAGCAGAATGTCCGCATCCATCGCCAGCGCACGGGCCAGGCCCACGCGTTGCTGCATACCGCCGGAGAGTTCGTCAGGCTTCTTGTTGCGCCACTGGGTCAGGCCCACCAGCTCAAGCTTGTCGTCCACCAGTTTGCGGCGTTCTTTCTCCGGGCGACCCTGCATTTCCAGACCGAAACTGATGTTCTCGCGCACCGTCAGCCACGGCATCAGGGCGAATTTCTGGAACACCATCGCGATGCGCTTGGTGCGCATCATTTTCAGTTCTGCCGGGGTACAGGAAGCGATATCGATCTGCTTGCCTTCGTGCTCGACGAACAATTTGCCACGGCTCACGGTGTTGAGGCCGTTGATGCAACGCAGCAGGCTGGATTTGCCGGAGCCCGACAGGCCCATCAGCACGCAGATTTCGCCTTTTTCCACGTCCAGGCTGGCTTTTTCAACGCCGACGATCTGCCCGGTTTTTTTCAGGATCTGGTCGCGGGTCATGCCTTGGTCGAGGAGCTTGAGCGCCTCGCGTGGATCTTTGGAGAAGATTACGTCGACGTCTTCGAAGCGAATAATGCTCATGCGTCACCCCCTGCTTTAGCGTCGGGTTGTTTGCAGATACGGTCGAGCATGATCGCCAGCAGTACGATCGCCAGGCCGGCTTCGAAGCCCAGGGCGATATCAGCAGTGTTCAGTGCGTTGACCACAGGTTTGCCCAAGCCGTCGGCGCCCACCAGAGCCGCAATCACCACCATCGACAATGACAGCATGATGCACTGGGTGATACCGGCCGCGATGCTTGGCATGGCGTAAGGCAGTTCGATGCGTGCGAGTAACTGGCGGCGCGAGCAGCCGAAGGCTTTGCCGGCGTCCATCAGTTCTGCGGGAACATCACGGATGCCCAGGTAGGTCAGGCGGATAGGCGCGGCAATCGCGAACACTACCGTGGAGATCAGACCCGGGACCACGCCCAGCCCGAAGAGGGTCAGGGTAGGAATGAGGTACACAAACGTCGGTACGGTCTGCATCAGATCGAGCACCGGCCGCATCAGTGTGTAGAACATCGGTTTGTGCGCGGCGACGATACCCAACGGTACGCCGATGACCACGCAGACCAGGGTCGCGAAGAGCACCTGGGCGAGGGTTTCCATGGTTTCCTGCCAGTACCCCAGGTTGAGGATCAGCAGAAAGGAGGCAATGACGAAAACGGTCAGCCCCCACTTTCGTTGAATGAAGTGAGCCAGTAGTGCGATGAGGCCGATCAATGCCAGCGGGTTGAACCAGGTCAGCGCGAAAGTCACGCCGTGGATCATCGTTTCCAGTGACACGGCGATGGCGTCGAAGGTGTTGGCGCCGTGTTGCGTCAACCATTCAACGAAGCCCGCGATGTACTGGCCTAGAGGTATTTTCTGATCAATCAGCATGGTAGTGAACGTCCGCATGCAAGGAAATAAACAGCCCGGGCGAGCGAACCCGCCCGGCGTAAGCGATGCTTCCTAAATCAAGGCTGCGCGAGCTTGGCTTTCACGGCTTCCAGGCCAGGTTTACCGTCAATGGTGGTTACGCCAGCGAGCCAGGTATCGAGCACCTGTGGATTCTTTTTCAGCCAGGCCTTGGCGGCCGCGTCAGGCTTCATTTTGTCGTCCAGGACGTTGCCCATCAGCGTGCTTTCCATGTCGAGGGTGAACACCAGGTTTTTCAGCAACTGACCGACGTTGCTGCATTCCTGCGCGTAGCCCTTGCGGGTGTTGGTGAAGATGGTCGCCTGACCGAAGTTCGGGCCGAAGAAGTCGTCGCCGCCGGTCAGGTACTTCATCTTGAAACGTGTGTTCATCGGGTGCGGTTCCCAGCCCAGGAACACCACGGCGGTGTTGCGGCGCTGGGCGCGATCGACTTGCGAGAGCATGCCTGCCTCGCTGGACTCGACCACCTTGAAGCCGGCGTCTTTCAGGCCGAAGGCGTTCTTGTCGATCATGCTCTGAATCAGGCGGTTGCCGTCGTTGCCCGGTTCGATGCCGTAGATCTTGCCGTCGAGTTCTTTCTTGAACTTGGCGATGTCGGCAAAATCTTTCAGACCCTTGTTATACAACTCTTCGGGCACGGCGAGGGTGTATTTTGCGTTCTCGAGGTTGGCGCGCAGGGTCTCCACGGTACCGGCATCACGGTAAGCCTTGATGTCGTTTTCCATGGTCGGCATCCAGTTGCCCAGGAACACGTCCATGTTCTTGCCGTCGGCCAGGGACTTGTAGGTCACCGGAACGGAAATCATCGTGGTTTTGGTCTTGTAGCCCAGGGCATCGAGAACGACGCTGGTGGTGGCGGTGGTGACGGTAATGTCAGTCCAGCCGACATCGGAGAAGTTTACGGTGCTGCACTGAGCGGGTTCTGCAGCTTGAGCCAGTAACGGCAGACTCAGCATGGCGGCCAACAACAACGACGGGGAACCTTTCATGGATGGACTCCTTGGTGTTTTTTTTGGCAGTGTTCCGACTGGACCACCGCACTTATAGGTTGCGGTTGGATGGCGTTTTGGAGACAGCTCTACCACGGCGCCTTGCAATCGAGTCGATACGATCATGTACCAGTGAAAATCTGACGCCTACAGGGTGCGTCGTAACCAGTACAGGGATGGTCGCATCCAGTGTCGGTGACGTCGTTTACAGCTTTTTTCAGCCCCCTTTGCCTCCCTGATCCGCAAAAAAACGGCGAAAACGAAGCGTAAAACGCCTGCGGCGTTAGTGAGCATGAGTGCGTCGGTGTGAGACGTCGAACGACACGGAAAAAGCCTGATGATGCGGCCAATCTCGGCGGATTGCAGCTTGAGCGTAGCAGCTCCGTCACTGGGCGCTTTTGCGTCTGGAGTTGGCACATCCAGGAGTTCGGCAGTAATGGCTATCAGTGTTTTCGACCTGTTCAAAATCGGCATCGGCCCTTCCAGTTCGCACACCGTGGGACCTATGCGGGCCGCCGCGCTGTTCGTGCAAGGTTTGCGTGAGCAGGGTCTTTTGGAACAAGTGCGGCGCGTTGAAGTTCAGCTTTATGGTTCGTTATCGGCCACCGGAATCGGTCACGGCAGCGACAACGCTGTGATCATGGGCCTGATGGGCGAGTGGCCGGACGCGATTGATCCGTCGCAAATCGGCATCCGTATCGAAACCTTGCGCGAGACCCACACCCTGTTGCTCGACGGTCGCTTGTCGGTGCCGTTTATCTGGGCCCGCGACATGCGCCTGATCGACGAAAACCTGCCGTTCCACCCCAACGCCATGACCCTGATCGTTGAAGGCGAACACGGTGAGTTGCATCGCGACACCTACTATTCCATCGGCGGTGGTTTTGTCGTGGATGAAGCGCAGGCTTCCAGCGGCGTGGTCGATCTGGATCGCACCGTGTTGCCCTACGATTTCTCCAGCGCTGTCGAACTGCTCAGCCTGTGCCAGAAGCACAACCTTCGCGTCGCCGAATTGATGATGGCTAACGAGAAGGTCTGGCGCAGCGAGGAAGAGATTCGCAGCGGTCTGATGAAGCTCTGGCGCGCCATGCAGGATTGCGTCGATCAGGGCCTCAAGCACGAAGGCATCTTGCCTGGCGGCCTGAATGTGCGCCGTCGTGCGGCCAAGTTGCATCGCAGCCTGCAAGAGCTGGGCAAACCCAACGTCATTGGCTCGACCTTGAGCGCCATGGAATGGGTCAACCTGTTCGCCCTGGCGGTCAACGAAGAGAACGCTGCCGGTGGGCGCATGGTGACGGCACCGACTAACGGTGCGGCGGGAATCATTCCGGCGGTGTTGCACTACTTTATGAAGTTCAGCGAGGCGGTGACGGACGCCAACGTGGTCGACTATTTCCTCAGTGCTGCGGCGGTGGGAATTCTGTGCAAGAAGAACGCTTCGATATCCGGGGCCGAGGTCGGTTGTCAGGGCGAAGTCGGTTCAGCCTGCGCGATGGCTGCGGCCGGGTTGGCAGAGATCCTTGGCGCGACCCCGGAGCAGTTGTGCAACGCGGCGGAAATCGGCCTGGAACACAACCTCGGCCTGACCTGCGACCCGGTGGGCGGGCTGGTTCAAGTGCCGTGCATCGAGCGCAATGCGATTGCCGCGGTGAAAGCCATCAACGCGGCGCAGATGGCGCTGCGCGGGGATGGTCAGCACTTTATCTCGCTGGATCGGGTGATCCGCACCATGCGTGATACCGGCGCCGATATGCATGACAAATACAAAGAGACTTCGCGGGGAGGGTTGGCGGTGAGCGCGGTTGAGTGCTGATAACGCTTAACTCTCTGGTGAAATGAGTATCTGTGGCGAGGGAGCGTGCTCCCGCTCGGCTGCGCAGCAGCCGAATAGCCCGCGACCGGGTATATCTGAAAGTTCGCGTTTGCAGTTTTCAGGGCCGCTTCGCGCCCCAGCGGGAGCAAGCTCCCTCGCCACAGAAAAGTCATCTGCGAGAGAAGACCAGTCAAAACTGCGCGCTAAGTGAACACCGGAATTAAAACGCGCCACGTTTTGGCGCGTCGCTTACAGATAAGCGGCTTCACCCAGGACAGGGATCCAACCTGGCCATTACCGCCTGTCACCTGTGCTTGTGGTGACACTCTCCAATAAGTCGCCGTAGCCCTGTTCCCACAAGTGCTACCGATTTGCTCAAGCCCAACGGGGCAGAGCGCCTCCCGCCGATAATGGCACTTATAACCCCCACTCGCGGCAAGGCTTATTTAGACACACCGCGACGTCGTTTTCAGGAGTTATTGAATGACCATTCAACTTTAGGCATGGCAATTGCTCTGTCATTACAAAGCCCGTCTCCCACGCGAGAACGATGGCAATAACAAGAGCCTCCGCCTGAGGCCATCACCCGCTTTGTGTGAGGAGATACCGCGATGACGACGTTCAACTCCGGGGCTCAACCCCAGAACCGTGCGCCTCAATCCATCGGCTTTCTGCTGCTGGACAATTTCACGCTTATTTCTCTGGCCTCCGCAGTAGAACCCCTGCGCATGGCCAACCAATTGTCCGGCCGCGAGCTGTATCGCTGGACCACGCTCACCGTCGACGGTGGTCAGGTCTGGGCCAGTGACGGTCTGCAGATCACCCCCGACTGCTCCATGCACAAAGCGCCCCCACTGGACACCATCATTGTCTGCGGCGGCATCGGCATCCAGCGCACCGTTACCCGCGAGCACGTGTCGTGGCTGCAAAGCCAGGCGCGTCAGTCCCGCCGTCTCGGTGCGGTCTGCACCGGCAGCTGGGCCCTGGCGTGCGCCGGCCTGCTTGACGGTTTTGATTGCAGCGTGCACTGGGAATGCCTGGCCGCGATGCAGGAAGCGTTCCCCCGTGTAGCCATGAGCACACGCCTGTTCACCCTCGACCGTAACCGTTTCACCAGCTCCGGCGGCACAGCGCCGCTGGACATGATGCTGCACCTGATCAGCCGCGATCACGGTCGTGAACTGTCGGCCGCGATCTCGGAAATGTTCGTCTACGAACGCATCCGCAACGAGCAGGATCACCAGCGCGTGCCGCTCAAGCACATGCTCGGCACCAACCAGCCGAAGTTGCAGGAAATCGTCGCGCTGATGGAAGCCAACCTGGAAGAGCCGATCGACCTCGACGAACTGGCGGTGTATGTCGCTGTTTCCCGTCGTCAGCTGGAGCGCCTGTTCCAGAAATACCTGCACTGCTCGCCGTCGCGTTACTACCTCAAACTGCGCCTGATCCGTGCCCGGCAGCTGCTCAAGCAAACGCCGATGTCGATCATCGAAGTGGCGTCGGTCTGCGGCTTCGTGTCCACGCCGCACTTCTCCAAGTGCTACCGCGAATACTTCGGCATTCCGCCGCGTGACGAACGCGTAGGTTCCAACACCACGCAACAGGTGGCGATGATGCCGTTGCCGCAAGCACTGGTGCTGTCACCGCTGTCCGGGCCGTTGTCGGCGCTGAGTCAGGCGCGTAATGAGTCGACGTTTGCCAGCGTAAGGCTCTAATGCTCTGATCGTTCCCATGCGCTGCGTGGGAATGCCTCAATGGACGCTCTGCGTCCGCTTCGGCAGGGACGCGGAGCGTCCCGGGCTGCATTCCCACGCAGCGCGTGGGAACGATCATGGTGAGGCGCTACTCAGGCGCTACGGCTTTGTTGATACTCCGCCAGCGCCGGCAGCAATTGCTTGTCGATCGCCTGGCGCACGGCCGGCAGGATGGTCGCACTGCTGGTGTACATCTGCTTGACCATGGTTCGCAGTGTCATCGCCCGCTCATCGTTCAAACCTCGCACGGCGCATTCGCAAGCCTTCTCGGCTGTAGAGCCGCTCGGTACTTGAAAACCCAACGATTTCAGCTGGCCCAACAGGTCTTCCTGGTCAATCAAATCGGCGTACATCATGACGCAATCCTTCTTCAGGGAACGGTGTCGTGATTCGATTCTCATCGGGGCAAGAGGTGGCGGCAAGGACGTTTTGTCGCAATGGCCGCGATACCTATGAACAGGTCGTTTTCGGCTAACTTGCGAAAGGGGAGAGTGGGCACACTGGATTCAGCTGGCAACACGAAGGTTTGGTCACCCTCGCGCGAAGGCTCCTCAACAGTACCCTCCTCAGCTCCGATCCTGTCACGGCTTGATCGGGGTTTTTTTTGCCTGTGAATCAGGGCGGGATGGGGTGTCCGGGCTGACGACATCGCGAGCAGGCTCACTCCCACGGGGATATGCGATCCCCTGTAGGAGCGAGGCTTGCCCGCGAAGAACGATGACGCGGTCTAGCGTTGCAACACAAGGATCCGCGACAACAATTCATCCCGATCAACATAGCACCCTTGAAAATGACGGGCGCCACTGGCGGGATCAAACGCATTGCGGGCATGAAGGGTGCGGCGGTTGTCGAAGCACCACAGCTCACCGGGATTGAGCCGCGTCATCACCCGGAATCGCGCTTCGCGGGTCATCGCAATAAACCGCCGATAAGCGCGGTACAGCTTGGGCATGTCCTCGATCGAGGCATCAAACGGTCCGCGTAGAAAGTTCGCCATGCGGATTTCCGACACCAGCCCAAAGGCATCCAGCGCGATGATCGGCGCGAGACGGCGGTAGTCGCTGTGGCGATCTTTGTTGCGGAACTCCACCGGGATTTCGCAGAGGCTTTTAAACGACTCGGGATCTTCCTCGCGCAACGCTTGGGCTATGGCAAAGCCGTCGACAAAAATACTCTCGCCACCGTCCGCGTCATTCACCAGGCAATGCAGAAATTGCAGCCCCGGTTGCAACTCTCGAGTCGGCAAATCGCTATGCAGCGGCAGGTTGAAGGCGGTGTAGGCGTTGCTATCGGCATCGGCCTTGGATTGCACGTTGAACAGCACGCCGAAATTGCTCTCGCGGATGAAGGAAATCCGCTGGGCGATCAGTTTAAGTGAGCCGGGTTCGGTGGGTACGCCGCGCACTTGAGTCAGGCCGATATCGCGCACCGCCAGCAGCCATTGCAGCAAGGCGTCGTTATCGTTCATCAGCGCCTGGTATTCGAACGCCGGCAGCTGCAAGTCGCTTTTCCACAGCCTGGATTTTGTTTTGCCGACACGGCGTTCGGCGCGGGACTCGTCGTCATAGGCGTGAGCCCGCAGCCAGCCCGGGTCGAAGCGGCTTAGGTGGCCGTCCTGCCATTCGACGCTGAGGCAACCTTCGGCGTCGACGTTTGCCGCTGTCGGCACCAGGTCCTCTGCGACGTCGACGATTTCCAGCACTTGCTCGCGGGTCACGGTGTAGACGCACTGCGGGCACGGGCAGTTATCTCGAAGCCATTGATGATGAAAGGGGCTGACCCGGCCGTCAGCCCACTGCACTTGAATTCGATCCGCCAGGGTTTGCACGGCGGACAACGCGCTGATCAACGGGTAGGTACGGAAGTCGGCAAAAGCGGCGGTGTTCAATGGCGATCTCCTTGTTATTTTTTAGGGGGTAATGCGATCACTCGGCCAATGTAGGCGGGGGTTGGCAGGTCGGTTTGCTCGGCGACGATGGCTTGCAGCTTGCTCAAGGTGTCTTCGCTGAACGGTGCGGAGCGAGGTCCGGCGAGGTCGACGTGCAGCAGCATTTGTTCGTTGCCCGCCAGTTCCTTGTCGTCGCCGACCAGATGCAGGCTGTGATAGAGGTGCAGGCGTTTGCTGTCGTGGCCGATGATTTGGGTACGCACTTCGACGTCAGCGTCGAGCTTCACTTCATGCAGGTAATTGAGGTGCAGTTCGAGGGTGAACAGCGAATTGCCGCTGGCTTCGCGGTTGTTGCTGTCCATGCCCAGGCGATCCATCAGGGCGTCGGTGGCGTAGCTGAAAATCAGCAGGTAGAAGGCATCGCGCAGGTGGCCGTTGTAGTCGACCCAGTCGGGGATGATTTTGGTTTGGTAGGTGGTGAGGGTGGGCATGTCGTCACATCCGAAATGGTTGAGGCCTGTAGGAGCGAGGCTTGCCCGCGAAGAGGCCGGTACATTCGACGGATCTCTTGCGGCAGGGAAATTGCCTTCGCGGGCAAGCCT